>JAQRMV010000027.1:24547-29231 GCA_028598985.1 Gammaproteobacteria bacterium | reverse complement strand
ATGCAATCGCGGCTTACTTTAGTCCAAAAAACCGTATTGTTGCTCATCGCTATGTTCCTGCTTGTTAGCGTGTCCTTAGGCATCATGACTTATCAACACCTTGCTCAGGTTGCAGGCCAACAAAACACCTTTTTAAGCCAAAAAATGGGTCAGCAATTAGCTAATTTAAGCGCTCCTCTGTTGGTAAAGCAAGATTACATTAGTCTTAATGTGACTTTGGCCGAGCTTAGGCAGCAAGGCGCAATCATAGGCGCAGCCGTCTATGACGAAGACGGTCAGATGCTGGCTAAAACTGGTTTCCTTAACGACGCTGATTATGTAGTACTGCCTATTCGTCTGGACGAGAAAGACATCGGTAGCTTGCATATACGGCCTACCCCACTAAATTTACACCCAAGCCTTAGCCAACTCGGTTTATTATTATGGCCAACGGCGGGCCTCGCTTTATTAGCATGTATTGTGGTGGGTTGGTGGTTTGGTGCCAAATTAATACAGCCCCTGCGACGCTTGCACGAGGCCCAAGAACAACTACTTGAATACGGTAAAGCGCCACCCTTGGATGATTCTCGCCTTGATGAGTGGGGCATTATTAATTTAGGTTTTAACTCGATCAATGAAGAGCGTTTACTGCACGCCCAAACAGAGCATCAATACGAGTTGGAAATGCCTGCCGGCAAAGGTTTAGTAGTAAACCCCACACAGGACCACCAGCCAGAACTGGAAGACCCTAATCACCAAGAGACGTTTAATCACGAGCTACACGATTTGGCGCGAGAACTGTCTTCCGACCCTCAGCTGGGGGAAATTGGGGACCCGTTATTTGCTCCAAAGCTTGCAGAGCCGGTTGCGACCACAGAAAACAACCTGCCTATTTTTACCATGGACGACATCCGTAATAGCAACAACACACCACCCTTACGGCCCACACCTACCACTACTGAAGCTCCATATACAGGCCCCAGCTCGCCAATAGATACCCCAACTCAGCTACACGACAATCCACAGGTTAGCCTGCTCTATATTAATGTTAATACGCGGGATCAAGGGCCCATGGAAGCCGCAGAAAAGCACTTATTACTCAAAGCTTATCAACGATTAGTGGATCAGGTGTGCGCTATTTACGGTGGCGCGATAGAGACAGAAGAAAACCACGATGTGCTGGTAACTTTTGATAAGCCCCATGAACACATGACCCACTGTGTAAATGCCCTATGCGCAGCACAATTTTTCTTCGGTTTATACAAAGCTTTTAACGCCCAGCGCGCCGCCAACAACAAGCCTAGTTTAAGCATTCAAATAGTAGTTCACACGGGCAACTTAGAAGATTTAAGCAAACTCACTGAAGACGCTGCAGATTTATCCCGCCGAGAACGGCAAAATCACATGATTATCAGCCGCCATGTGGCCTATCATCCAGAGCTACAGCAACGTGTATTACAAGCCAATAATTGTACGCCGTTAGCTAGTGGCGCAGTGAGCCTTGCACGTTTAAGTAGTGACTATCAAGACTTACTCGACATGCAAATAAAGCACTTTAGCCCAACGCTTTAATCGTCACTGCCATGATTAGAATCACCCGCCTCAGCTCCAGCCACGGCTACGGCTTCTACTTCAAGACTGTCGACCTTCTGGAAACCCCGGGGTAGTTTATTGCCTCGGCGACCACGTTCGCCCCGGTAATGCACTAAATCAGAGGCCTTCAAACGTAAATAACGCTTGCCAGAATGCACCATCAACTCACAGGTTTCTGTGACTAGTGCACATGCCACCATGAACTCTTCTCGACTAGCCACGCGAGCAGTAGAGATGCTAATAATTTTATTACCCTTACCCCGCGCCAATTGAGGTAAATCTTGCAATGGGAAAACCAGCATTCGGCCTTCATTACTCACGGCCACCAACCAAGTTTTTTGCACATTAGTGATGTGTTGTGGCGCAATTACTTTAGCCCCTTTGGGCACAGACATTGCAGCCTTACCGGCCTTATTCTTACTCAACAAATCTTCAAAAGTAGAAATAAAACCATAACCTGCGTCGCTACTCATTAGTAATAATTGATCTGATTTGGCACTTACGGCTGCGGCAAATTGTACGCCGCTTGGGGCATTAAACCGCCCGCTTAAAGGCTCCCCCTGCCCCCGTGCAGAAGGTAAGGTATGGGCTTCTAAGGAGTAACTGCGGCCGCCGTCATCTAAGAAAGCTACACTTTGATTACTACGTCCCTGCACCATAAGTAAAAAGTCATCTCCCGACTTATAGCTCATATTGGATGGGTCAATATCATGGCCTTTGGCACCACGAACCCAGCCTTGCTTAGATAAAACCACAGTTATGGGTTCCGAGGTGAGCAAGTCGCGTTCTGATAACGCTTTAGCTTCTTGACGAACCACAATAGGAGAACGACGATCATCACCAAAGGCTTGCGCGTCTGCAATAAGCTCTTTTTTGATCAGTGTCTTTAAACGAGCCTTAGAACCTAGCAATAATTCTAACTTGTCTCGCTCTTGAGCCAGCTCTTCTTGCTCGGCCTGGATTCGATGCTCTTCTAACTTGGCTAAATGCCTCAATTTAAGATCTAAAATAGCATCCGCTTGCAGGTCCGACAAAGAAAAACGTTGCATTAATACTGCTTTAGGCTTGTCTTCTTCACGGATGATGGCAATCACTTCATCGATATTGAGATAAGCGATCAACAAACCTTCCAATAGGTGTAAACGCTCTAATACTTTGTCTAAGCGATGTTGCAACCGGCGTGTCACGGTTTCCATACGAAACGACAGCCATTCTTTTAAAATTGCACTCAGTCCTTTAACTTGCGGCTTACCATCTACACCGATGAGGTTTAAATTGACTCGATAGGTGCGTTCTAAGTCGGTAGTGGCAAACAAGTGATTTAACAGCTGTTGTGTATCCACTCTATTGGAACGTGGCACAACCACTAAGCGGTTTGGATTTTCATGGTCCGATTCGTCGCGTAAGTCAGCCACCATTGGTAATTTTTTAGCCTGCATTTGCGCGGCAATTTGTTCTAAAACCCTAGCGCCAGACACTTGATAAGGCAAAGCATTAATAACAATATCGCCGTCTTCTATATCGACTACCGCTCGCATACGAATACTGCCACGGCCAGTTTGATACATCGCTAACAAGTCATCACGCGGGCTGATAATCTCCGCCGCTGTTGGCATGTCTGGGCCTTGTACAAATTCAAACAGCTCTTCAGTGCAGGCACTGGGGTTATCTAACAAGTGAACACAAGCCGACACTACTTCACGTAAATTATGCGGCGGAATATCCGTAGCCATACCTACGGCAATACCAGTGGCGCCGTTTAATAACACGTTGGGCACACGGGCTGGCAGTGCAATTGGCTCTTGCAAGGTACCGTCGAAGTTCGCGCCCCAATCTACCGTACCCTGGCCCAATTCACTTAATAATACGTCGGCATAGGCCGTTAATTTAGCTTCGGTGTAACGCATGGCTGCAAATGATTTAGGGTCATCTGCAGAACCCCAGTTGCCCTGCCCATCGACCAAGGTATAACGATAAGAGAAGGTTTGCGCCATATGCACCATGGCTTCGTAACAGGCGCTGTCGCCATGGGGGTGAAACTTACCTAGCACGTCACCAATGGTACGAGCCGATTTTTTGTATTTCGAAGAGGTTTTTAGCCCTAACTCCGACATTGCATAAACAATGCGCCTCTGTACCGGTTTTAGACCATCACCAATATGTGGCAATGCACGGTCTAAAATGACGTACATGGAATAATCTAAATAAGCTTTTTCTGTATATTCTTTGAGGGCTAGGCGCTCAACACCTTCGTCAATGGGGATAACACCAGACATAAAAAGACAAATCCTTGTTTAAGTGGAGCCTTTACGACTAACGACCACTCGTAGGTAAATCAACAATTAAGCCTGAGTATACCGTAAAAAATGCTGCCGTGAAGGCTGCTTAACTATTTGTTGAATGAATGCGACCTATAGTATCAATAGGTGACATATATCTAGTGCATTGATTACTTTTTAATCACAAACAGTCTATAATTAAACCCCTGAAAACGACCCATGATGGCCTGTGTAGTTCTTTATATCTTCACTGCTCAGATTATCAGACCAGCAAGGCAAGGCCGCCAGAGCCTACCCTTACAATAATTTGTTGAGTCATTGATTTTCATAGGAAAATTTTAAATTTAATCTCTTAAGGAGAATGACTATGTCTCAACACCCTACCCTTACGGAAATGGGCATCACTAGCTTCGATGCGATCAGCAAATACACGCTACGCCAAGAAGGCGATTTTGATATCCTCAAAATCTACTACAAACGCGAAAAAGGTTCTTTTTTACCACGTAGTAAAAAATTCCGCTTTGGTCGTGCCACCCGCACTGTAATGGTCGATTCTGGACGTCAACAATGGCAGGAAGTGAGCGAAATCTCACCATTCTTACTACGCGCGCTTACTGAGTTAAACAAACTAGCCCACGAAGAAAAGAAAATATTAAACAGTAAAGAAGCCATTGCCCAAGATCTAGCACACCTAGAACGCATTATGGCCGAAAAGCTAGCAGAAATTCGCTCACAGCTAGAAAAACTGTAAGCCACCTAGTTCCCATGCTCTGCGTGGGAACTTAAATCCAAAAACCACAAGGCATTCCCACGCAGAGCGTAGGAACGAGAAA
>JAQRMV010000027.1:0-24447 GCA_028598985.1 Gammaproteobacteria bacterium | reverse complement strand
TAGGAACGAGAAATGCCCGTACCGTGCACCTAGTTCCCATGCTCTGCGTGGGAACTTAAACCCAAATCTAGCGTCATCTAAAGCTAAAGCGGCAGCTCATCCACTGCATCAGCCACCACTTCAATACTTTCGTCTACCGCATCCCCAACCACCGGCACTACGGAGACCACAGCACCTACAACTCGCATAGGAACGGTCACAATTTTGGTTAAAAAGCAGCCACTCAGGCCAAACACTAAACAAAAAACTGCCACTAGCTTTATCATTTTCATATATTAATCTTCTATTACAACCCGCGTATCAGCAAGGCTTTGTTTAATGTTTTTTAAATGAGAATGAAAATCTTCGCCACGGCGCAATATCACGCCCGTTGCCAAAATATCAATTAATGTAAGCTGAACTAAGCGAGACTGCATAGGCATATACACATCGGTATCTTCTGGCGCTTGTACAGACAATGCTAGGCTAGACTCAACCGCCAAGGGCGAATCTGGCGCTGTAATAGCAATCACTAGCGCTCCGGCAGCACGGCCAGTACGCGCCACTTCTACCATTTCTTTGGTGCGCCCAGTAAACGACAACAGCACCAGCACGTCTCCGCGCTTACTGGCTGCTGCGCTCATACGCATCATTAATGAATCGTTATGAGCAACCACAGGTATATTAAATCTAAAAAATTTATGCAGGGCGTCTTGGGCTACCGACCCTGATGCACCCATACCATAGAAACTTATTTGTTGAGCTTGGCTAAGGTAATCTACCGCCCGCTCTACCCGCTTACTGTCTATTTGTTGCCTTGCGGCGTCTAAACTCGCCATACTGCTAGTGAATATTTTATCCGTGTATTGGGCCGCAGTGTCATTTTGATCAACATTTTGGCTCACGTAGGGCGTGCCTCGCGCCATACTTTGAGCCAATTCCAGCTTAAAATCTGGATATCCTTTTAAACCAAAACTACGGCACATACGGTTAACCGTGGGCTCACTCACTTGCGCCAACTCTGCCAATGCCGCAATGCTCATACGTGTGGCAGACTGAGGGTCAGCCATAATCACCTGGGCCACTTTATTTTCTGATCGGTTGAGTTGATCTTGTTGCTGGACTAAACGTTGCAGCAAATTATCACTAGGAGTCATGGGGGTCACTTTCTTATAAATTCGATAATGTATGTAATATTACCAACATTTAATCATTAATGGTGACTTTTATTGCAAATTAGCTGTATTATTACCGCTTAATAAGCAATTAGACCACGTTTTTATGCCGGACATTAATCCCGCCACAGCTCAGGAAGACACCACAAAGCCTGCGTTAAGCCACAGCTTAGTGCTATTTGGCGCCCTTGGCGACCTATCCTTGCGCAAACTCATGCCCGCTTTATATAGGCTAGAGGAAGCACAATTACTGAGCGACGATTTACAAATTATGGCTGTGGCACGCAGCGCAATAGACCAACAACAACTACGCCAGCGCATTACAGACTGCCTGCACCAATACATAGGCTCATCAAATCAGCTACAAAAAGACACCCTGCTACGCTTTCTACAAAGGTTAAGCTACTGTCAGATTGACCTAACCAAACCCCAAGACTACCTTAAATTAAGCCAACAATTAGGCTCATGGCACCCGCAAATCACATTTTACCTTGCCACTCCGCCCGATCTTTACAGCAGCATTTGTGACCACTTACATAGCGCCAGCGCCATCACTGAACGCTGCCGCATCATGGTGGAAAAACCTATAGGGCACGACTTAGCCTCATCAATAATCATCAACGACAAACTCGGCCAGTATTTTGACGAAAACCAGATTTTTCGTATAGACCACTATCTAGGTAAGGAAACCGTGCAAAATCTCATTGCATTGCGTTTTGCTAATCCATTATTTGAAAGCCAATGGAATCATCAATATATTGATTATGTTGAAATCAGTGTTGCTGAAGACGTAGGCATCGAAGGCCGCTGGGGTTACTTCGATAAAGCCGGACAAATGCGTGATATGGTGCAAAATCACCTCTTACAATTACTATGCATGGTAGCCATGGACCCCCCGTCGCAGCTTTGCGCTAACAGCATTCGTGATGAAAAAGTTCAGGTGTTGAAGGCCTTAAAACCCATACCACTCGATGCTGTAGATAAACACTTGGTACTTGGCCAGTATACCGATGGCCAACATCAAGGTGATGCCGCACCGGGCTACCTTAACGAAGCCGACGCCAATATCCACAGTAACACAGAAACCTTTCTTGCCTTAAGAGCCGAAATATCCAATTGGCGCTGGAACGGCACCCCTTTTTATCTGCGCACAGGCAAACGTATGGCAGAAAAAGTGACCGAAATTATCATCCACTACAAACCTGACGGCCACTTTATTTTTAGCGAAGAGCAAGCCACCATTGCCCAAAATAAGCTCGTTATTCGCCTACAACCCTACGAGAGCATTTCCTTACAAGTGCTCACCAAAGAACCAGGCATTGATAAAAGCATGCAGCTTAGACGCGACCCTTTGCATTTAGATTTTGCCCAAACCCAGTCCCAAGCGCGGATTCCAGACGCCTACGAACGCCTTCTTCTAGAAGCCCTTAAAGGCAACCAAAGCCTGTTTGTACGGCGTGATGAAGTTGAGCTAGCATGGCAATGGTGTGACCAAATAAGGCAGGCCTGGAAAACTGCCAAATTGCCCTTAGACATATACGCGGCAGGCAGCAACGGGCCACAACAAGCCTGCAATATGATTGAAAACCATGGTCACCGCTGGTACGAGCACTGCAATGAAACAAACTACTATCGTTCAGACAAGCCCAGCAACTTGCCAAACAACATACAATGGCAAACACACTCCAGTGCGGAACAACTAGCCAACACTTTGGCAGCAACAATTGCCCAACAACTGCACCTCACCCTTGAGGAAAGCCCCCGGGCTAGCCTTGCCATATCAGGCGGACGCACACCTAAAGCCATGTTACAGCAACTAAGCCAACAACAGATTGATTGGAGCCGAGTGGACATTACCCTAGCAGACGAGCGCTGGGTTAACGACAAAGACAACTCCAGCAATGGGGCTTTAGTTAAGAAATTTTTGCTGCAAAATCATGCTGCTAAAGCGACCTTTTACCCACTTTTCACGGGAGAAAATAGCGCTGCAGCAGGACAAGCCCATTGCCAGCAGCAACTTAAAAATATGCATTGGCCCCTTAGTGTACTGGTGCTCGGCATGGGCAACGACGGCCATACTGCATCATTGTTTCCCTTATGCCCAGCATTACCTCGGGCATTATCCACCACAGATATTTGCATCGCCACTCAAGCACCCACAAGCCCCGCTGATCGCATAACCTTATCGGCCAACAGCCTAATGAACGCCAAACATACACATTTACACATTGAGGGTATGGCTAAACTTCAGGCACTAGAATTAGCCATACAGCTACACGACCCAAAGCAGATGCCTATTTTTACCTTCTTACAACAATCGATTAACATCCACTGGTGCCCCTAAATGCTGTCTTCTAACATCACTCAGATACAGGCCAATAGCCAACGCTTAGATCAGATTTGTGCCACTGCTCCTGTCATCCCAGTTCTCACACTCAACAATGCAGAGCAAGCGATTGGTATTGGTAAGGCATTAGTGAGTGGCGGTTTAACCGTATTGGAAATCACCCTGCGCAGCGATTATGCTTTAGCAGCTATTTCTCAACTCAAACTAGCTTTACCAGATGCTATTATTGGCGCAGGTACCGTACTTAATAACAGACAGTATCAGGCCTGTATGGACGCCGGCGCAGACTTTATTGTGAGCCCTGGCAGCACGGTAGAATTATTACGGTTTGGCAGCACATCAAAGGTCCCCCTATTGCCTGGTGTGGCTAGCGTCAGTGAAATCATGCAAGCCATGGCGTTGGGATACCGGCGTTTTAAGCTATTCCCCGCCGCGGTGGTTGGCGGCATTGATGCGCTAAAAGCCTTTTCTGGCCCCTTAGCAGAAGTTAAGTTTTGCCCTACTGGCGGCATTAAGCCCAGCAACGCAGCAGAATACCTCGCCTTAGATAACGTCATGTGTGTGGGCGGCACTTGGCTTGCGCCTAAGGATCTTGTAAAACAAGGGGACTGGAAGGCGATTGAGGCCTTGGCGAAATCAGCAGCTCAATTAAAAGCAAGCCAGCTTAACCACGCGAGCGCTTAAAATAATCAATTAGAGCGTTAGTTGAATCGTCGTGGTTATGGCTCACCTCGCCATTAATTTCCTTCAGAATGCTCTCAGCCAAAGTTTTACCGAGTTCTACGCCCCACTGATCAAACGAACAAATATCCCAGATCACCCCTTGGGCAAAAATTTTGTGTTCATATAAGGCAATCAATGCACCTAAATTACGTGGATCCACTTGTTTGAGTAGCAAGGTATTGCTAGGGCGATTACCTTGGTGCACCTTGTGAGGCAAAAGCTTTTCCACCTGAGCCTCATCCAATCCCTGTTGTTGCAACTGCTGCTCAACCTCAGGCGCACTAATACCGTTCATCAGCGCTTCAGTTTGGGCAAAGAAGTTAGCCATCAAGTTTTCGTGGTGGCCCCGTACCGGTGTAGAACTTGCTAGGGAGCCAATAAAGTCGGCCGGCACAATCACGTTGCCTTGGTGCAACAACTGATAGAAGGCATGCTGACCGTCGATACCAAGCTGCCCCCACACCACCGAGGCGGTATGATAATCCACCCCATGACCATGGCGATCGACATGTTTACCGTTGCTTTCCATATCGGCCTGTTGAATGTAGGCGGTAAAATTTTCTAAAGGCTGGTCATAGGGCAAAATAACGTGGCTTTGCGCCCCATGTAACAAACCATTCCAAATGCCTACTAAAGCCATAATGATAGGGGCATTGTCTTGCGCGGGAGTATCTCGAAAGTGGCGATCCATGTCGTGGGCACCGGTCAACAGCTCTTCAAACTGACCAAAGCCTAGATACAAAGCAATAGGCAAACCAATAGCCGACCAAATAGAGTAACGCCCACCCACCCAGTCCCACATAGAAAACATACACTCTGACTTAATGCCAAACGCCTGCACTGCCTCTGCATTAGAAGACACCGCCACAAAGTGTTGTGCTACGGCGCGTTCGTCAAACGCAGAGGCCATGAGCCAATTGCGGGCTGTTTGTGCGTTGGTCATGGTCTCGCTGGTGGTAAAGGTTTTTGATGCCACCACAAAAAGAACCTGTTCGGCGTTTAATGGGCGCAAAATTTCGGCAATTTCCACGCCATCAATATTGGAAATAAAATGCACTCTAATGGTTGCATCGGCATTAGAGCGTAACGCCTGAGTGACCATTTTAGGGCCTAAGTTTGAGCCCCCAATACCAATATTTACCACATCGGTAATCGGTTTGCCTGAATATCCGCGCCACTCACCGGAACGCACTTGATCAACAAACTGGCGCATGTGGGCCAATTCATCATTAATTTGATCCATCACATTGGTTTGGCCTACATAGACCGGCGTGTTGCTACGGTTACGCAAAGCAGTGTGCAATACCGCACAATCTTCTGTGCTGTTGATTTTAGCACCTCGGTACATACGCTCTATAGCGCCTGCTAAATCCATGTCTTGGGCCAAGCCAAACAAGGCTTGCATAATTTCTGGAGTTACGCAGTTTTTAGAATAGTCTAATAACAAGCCGGGTAATTCTACGGAGTATTGTTCAAACCGATTACCCGGCTGCGCAAATAAATCCCGCAGGTGTACCTTCTGGTATTTAGCTGCTAACTGCTGCAAGTTTTGCCAATGATTGGACTGCGTAAGGTGTAACATGTTAACTCCGTAATAAGTGCTCTAGGGGCAAATTGTTTATTACCACATAGGCATAAGGCAACACTAACTCAAGCTCTATAGACAGCTGCTAGCGCCTAATTCCGCAGTACTTACGTGCTGGCGCATATTGGCGAATAGCTCTCGACCCATGCCTACAGATAAGTCCAGCATTGGTTCGGCTTGAGGGCGCTGAGCTAGAATTTCGGGATTCACTAAAAGCTCTAAGCAGCCATGCTGGCAATCCAGCTTTAACAAATCACCGTTTTCTATTTTACCGATGACACCACCAGCCTTAGCTTCTGGGTAGAGGTGAATCGCTGCAGGCACCTTGCCCGATGCACCCGACATGCGGCCATCAGTGACTAAAGCCACCTTAAATCCACGGTCTTGCAACACCCCTAAATATGGCGTTAGTTTGTGTAGCTCGGGCATGCCGCAAGCTTGTGGACCCTGAAACCGCAACACAGCAATAAAATCTTGTTCGAGTAAACCTTGCTTAAACGCTTGTTCAAAATCACCTTGGCTATCAAATACTTTAGCTGGGGCCTCCACCACCCAATGCTCAGCCTTAACCGCAGAGACTTTGGCAACGGAACGGCCTAAGTTACCCTGCAATGTGACTAATCCTCCAGTAGCAGAAAAAGGCTCATCAGCTGGACGTAGCACGTCCATATCGGCGCTTATCTGGGGGGCATCTTGCCAAACAAGCTTTCCTTTGGCCAATTTAGGCTCTTGGCAATAACGACTTAGGCCATGGCCCATAACGGTCTCTACATCTTCATGTAATAATCCGTGTTGCAATAAAGTTCGTACTAAATAAGGCACACCGCCAGCCGCGTGAAACACGTTAATGTCTGCATCTCCATTAGGGTAAATACGCGTTAGGCTCGGCACTACGGTAGATAATTTGGCGAAGTCATCCCAATTAATAATAATACCCGCAGCCTTAGCAATAGCTACCAAGTGCAAGGTGTGGTTAGTAGAACCGCCTGTAGCGAGCAGCGCTACAATGGCGTTGACTATGGTTTTTTCTGAGACGATTTGGGCCAAATTTTGCTGTTGTGAGTGGTGTGTAAGCTTCACCGCTTGCTGGGCCGCAGTGGTCGTAAGGGCCTGCCTTAAATCACCCTGAGGTGGCACAAAAGAGGAGCCCGGCAAATGTAGACCCATCACCTCCATAAGTAACTGGTTGCTATTGGCGGTGCCATAAAAGGTGCAGGTTCCCGCACTGTGGTAAGACGCAGATTCACAGGCCAAAAGCTCATCGCGGCCCACCTTACCTTCGGCATATAACTGACGAACACGGGCTTTTTCAGAATTAGGCAAGCCTGACGGCATAGGCCCTGCAGGCACAAATATCACCGGCAAATGACCAAAACTCAAGGCGCCAATCAATAACCCAGGTACAATTTTGTCGCATACGCCCAAACACAAAACGGCGTCAAACATATTGTGAGACAAAGCCACGGCCGTAGACATGGCAATAATATCTCGGCTAAACAAACTCAACTCCATGCCGGGCTGGCCTTGAGTCACACCATCACACATGGCGGGTACACCACCGGCAAACTGGGCCACACTGCCCATGTCTCGCACTGCTTGCTTAATCAACTGCGGGTAATTCTCAAACGGTTGATGGGCAGAAAGCATGTCGTTATAGGCCGACACAATGGCCACGTCCGCTTGATCCATCATGGTGAGTCGATCTTTGTCTTGCTGCGAACACGCTGCAAAGCCATGGGCTAAATTGCCACAAGACAAATTAGAACGACTTACCTTGCTGCCTTTTGCAGCTTCTACAGCTGCCAAATAGTCTCGTCTAGATTCGGAACTACGATCAATAATAGCTTGCGTAACCTGCCCTACAACTGTATTCACAATACCATCTCTATACTTATCTATACATAATAATTACGTAATATTAACAAATAAACCATTAATAAAAAACCTATTTCATCAAAATATATTTAATACACACCAAAGATGTTGGTAATATTACTAATATTATTAAGCCTGAGGAAATGATTCATGGGCAATCAGCAGGCCATAACTGATTAAAGTTGTGGCTTGGCATGGCAACGGGGCTTTGTAAGAGAATACTGGACACCAGCCTAGCACTCATGCACCATTAGCCTACTGGCAGAACATCTATCTGCACTGTACTATCAAGGATAAGATAAGCTCACATGCAATTACGACGCACCAAAATTGTGGCCACTTTAGGCCCCGCCACAAGTAGCCCCGAAGCACTTCAACAGATCATTGCCGCAGGCACCGACGTGGTACGCCTTAATTTTTCCCATGGCAGCGCAGAAGATCATAAGCAACGCGCCCAGACCGTATTAAAGGCGGCGGCAGCAGTGGGTCGCCATGTGGCAATTCTCGCTGACCTACAGGGCCCAAAAGTTCGCGTGGCCCGTTTTACCCAAAATAAAGTACAACTTAAACAAGGCCAGAAATTTCTTCTAGACCCCTCTATGGATCTAGAAGCAGGCACCGAAGAAGCCGTGGGGCTAGACTTCCCAAGCCTAGGCAATGATCTACACAAAGATGACATCTTATTATTAGATGACGGGCGCATCATCCTTAAGGTTGATTCCGTAGACCAGAATAAAGTCTATACTAGCGTAGAAGTTGGCGGCCCTTTATCCAACAACAAAGGCATCAACCTACAAGGTGGCGGGCTATCTGCGCCGGCCCTAACAGACAAAGACCGTGCCGACTTAATTACCGCAGCCGAAATTGGCGTGGATTACATTGCTATTTCTTTTGTGCGCAACGCCGATGATATGCATGAAGCACGCGCCCTGCTGGAACAGGCCAATAGCAACGCCAGCCTAATCGCCAAGATAGAACGTGCAGAAGCTATTGAACCCTCCATTCTGGAGGGCATTATTGAGGCCTCGGAAGGCGTCATGGTAGCCCGAGGCGACTTAGCCGTAGAAATTGGTGACGCTTTATTGGTGGGGGTACAAAAAGACATTATTAAGCACACTCGCAGGCTTAATCGCGTGGTGATTACCGCCACTCAAATGATGGAATCCATGATCACCAGCCCCATGCCTACTCGGGCAGAAGTGTCGGACGTAGCGAATGCGGTAATGGATGGCACCGATGCGGTAATGCTTTCTGCAGAAACTGCAGTAGGTGATTTTCCTGCACAAACCGTAGCAGCCATGGCTCGAGTTTGTCTGGGTGCCGAACAGCATCGAAAATCCCATAAATCGTCTCATCGTGTTGATATAAAAGTGCATAGCATCGATGAAAGCGTGGCCTTAAGCGCCATGTATGCAGCCAATCATTTGGATGGTGTTAAAGCGATCATATGCATGACACAAACAGGCAAAACACCATTATTGATGTCGCGCATACGATCCGGAATTCCTATTTTCGCATTCACCCCTCAGCATGCGGCCCAACGCCGCGTATGCCTTTATCGCGGAGTTATTACCCACCCCTTTGATTCTGAGGTATTGGATAACGACAAGGTAAACCATATTGCGGTAGAAGAGCTAAAGGGCCTAGGCGTAGTCAAGGACGGTGACATTGTACTGATCACCAAAGGTGATTACGTAAAAGCCCACGGCGGCACCAATACGTTAAAAGTGGTGCGCGTAGGCAATTATATTCAATAATGCAGCTATCTTTGCCCCGCTAGTTATTTAACCGGAAGGCTACAAAAAGTGGCCTTCCGTCACGCACAATACGTAAAGAAATAGACCGCTGGGCCGGCAATGCTGCAGTTAACTCTACAAATTGCTTAACGTTAGCAATACGCTGATTTGCCATACTGGTAATTACATCACCCTCCTGCAAACCTAGCTCTTGAGCTACACCCGCATCCACCGCCACAATGTCAACACCATTGCGAATGCGCCATGCCTGGGCCTTCTGTTTCGACAAAGCCGCCACTTTTAAGCCAATACGCTCAACATACCGACCTTGTTCTTGCACCCTGCCGGCTTGCGTGACGTTTTTAGGTAAATAGCCAATTACCACCTCTACATCAATGCTCTCTCCATCCCTAACTAATTGAATTACAACACTTTGTTTAGGTGGAATTGCACCAATAAAATGAGCCACTTGGGCAGACATTATAATGTCGTGGCCATTCACTTGGGTAATAACATCGCCTGTTTGCAAACCCGCTGTCTGTGCTGGACTGTCATCCAATACTTGTGAGACAAGAGCCCCGGCCGCCTTATCCAGACCAAAGGATTCTGCTAAGTCTTGGCTAACCTCTTGAATTTGAACCCCCAGCCAACCTCGAGACACTGTTCCTTTGTCGCGTAACTGTGCAACTACGGACGCTGCCGTATTACTTGGTATGGCAAAACTAAGCCCCATAAAACCACCGGAACGGGTGTATATTTGGGAATTGATACCCACCACTTCTCCGTCTAGGTTAAACAGCGGCCCACCGGAGTTACCTGGGTTAATAGCCACATCTGTTTGGATAAACGGCACATAAGTTTCCGAACGTAAGCTGCGGCCTTTTGCGCTAACAATACCGGCTGTCGCAGAGTGGTCAAAACCAAACGGTGAGCCAATCGCTAAGACCCACTCCCCCACTTTTAGATTATCTGAATCTGCTAAGGTGAGGTACGGCAGGCCTTGGGCTTCAATTTTAAGCAGTGCTAAATCAGAACGAGGATCTGAGCCCACTAATTGAGCTTCCATTTCACGGCGATCACTTAAGGCCACAACAATCTTGTCTGCACTTTTTACCACATGATGGTTAGTTAACAGGTAACCGTCTGCACTGATCAAAAAGCCCGATCCTGATGATTTTGCCTTAGGTGGTCGTCCTTGTTGAGGGGAAGGCTGCTGAGGAAATTGACGCTCGAAAAAGTGCTTAAAGATATCGGGTAACTGCTCCTGCCCTGGGCGATCAAACTTTTCCGCTGTGGATTTTTGACTCACCATACGGGTGGTGCTGATATTCACCACCGCTGGAGAGGCCTGTTCAACTAATTGGGTAAAGTCTGGCAACTGCCCAGCTCGTACAGAAGCAGACCAAAGCCCTAACGACAGTATAAGCGACAGCATTAATGTAAGCGTCGGCATAGACACTAACGGGGCAGGCCTATCATAAAAAGATGCTAGCTTAGCCATGGGGCAATACTCCTAAACATTAACAAGAAACACTAAGTAAGCATACGGTAGTTTTGTAGTTCTAGAGTCAATATCGAGAGCCCTTTACACAATTTTGCAGTGCACAAGGTTCCAGATGGAGGTGTTATTCGGATGTGAAATGCAATTCTTGCACTTGATCCAACCGCTGTTGGCGAAGAATAACAGGCTGCCACTGACCAGTATTAAGCACCTTCTCAGTTTGGCTATAAAGGCGCAATAACAACAAACCCACACCCAACCCTATCAACGCAGACACCACCACTAAGGGCTCAGAAAGCATCCACCATTGGGCTAGCAAAGCACCCATCAGCATCACCAATAAAGGCATAGCAAAGGTTAATAAACTGGCTTTAATAAAGGCTTTTTGAGGAACCCCAAGAACCACCTCATCACCTACCTGCAAAGACATGTTTTGGGGGATGGGCAACTCAATACGGGAACGCTTGCAATCTATAGCTTGATTCATTAAACGCTGCCCGCATCCGCTTTTCATGCTACATGAATTGCAGGTACTAAGGCGTATGGTATCAAGCCAAACGGAGGTTTGGTCAATAGCGTGAACATGAGCAACTTGCTCAATCATTGTATCGTGTGCATTGGACATAGCGGAGCCCTGCAACCTAACTAAGCGTTTATTGAGCCTTTAAGGATACCACAGAGCTCGCCACTTGCTCGGCTTGAGCTAAACTTAATTCGCCTACCAAGGTGACAAAAACCGCATCGCCATTATGCTGTATAGACTGCCCTAGCACTAAATTAGGGCCCGCAAAAGCGTGACCTTCTGCAATTGTACGCCCATCCAATGCTTCTACATAAAGCGTGAAACTGGCATCACCATTGCTATAGGTAAGCACTTCTCTAGCTATTGAATCAGAGTCATCCAAACTACGCTGCGTAAGTACAAAGCCAACGGGCAAGGTTGCTACTAACCATTGGGCATCATCAGCGTTGAACGCTTCTGATGGTGCAGGTAAGCGTATGATTTTATTACTACTCTTAATATTAGCAGCGCTACTAGACGAACCCGTGCTTGATAATTGAATACTATTGTTTGTATTGCGAGGCTCTAACAAAACGATGCCTTGTTGGGCTGGCATCACCTGCGGCTGAACAGCAACACCGATACGCTGTGCACCTAACACCATAACCACGGTTACGCTGGCTGCAACGGCCAGCCCAGCAACAGGTTGCCAGAAGCGATCGAAGGCATTCATTTTAGTAGTGGTTGCGTGGCTAGGCTTATAAGTCTGCTCAGACTCTATAGTGTTACGCACACTGTCAGCTAAATTTATCGATAAAGAGGCACTTGTTGCCTCGCGCTTAAGCGCAGCACTGGCCAGCTGATAACGCGCCCATTGCTGTCTAATTTCGTCGTTGTCTTGACTCACTTTTAATATACGCTGCAGTTCTAATGGCGCGGCAGCATCATCCATCGCAGCAGATAATGATTCGCGCAGCGACTCGGCGTTAGTGTTTTTTAGTGTCAAAATATCATTTCCTAAATTAACTTACTGGGTTTTGGACGTCGATTAGGCCATTTGGTTCAATTTAATTTACCAGTGGCGTTAAAATGGGCTTTTAGTCATTACCCATAAGCTTAGACACTTCTTTATCAATAGCGTCTCGAGCGCGAAATATACGCGATCGAACGGTGCCTACCGGACAATCCATAACCTCTGCAATTTGCTCATAAGTCATGCCTTCAAATTCCCTTAAAGTAAGTGCTGTTCTAAGATCGTCTGGAAGTTTTTCTAAGGTAGAAAACACCTTATCCTGCAACTGATCTCTTGCCATGAGATTTTCTGGAGTTTCAACATCGGCCATAACATCAGCACTGCCATAGTCGCCATATTCATTGGCTTCTACATCTACATCTGGAGGCCTACGATTACGCGCCACTAAATAATTTTTGGCGGTATTAATAGCAATGCGATATAGCCATGTGTAGAACTGGCTGTCACCACGAAAATTAGCCAAAGCGCGGTAAGCCTTAATAAACGCCTCTTGGCTCACATCCATAGCTTCGTGGTGATCTTTTACATACCGACCCACCAAGCTAATGATTTTATGCTGATATTTGAGCACTAATAAATCAAAGGCACGCTTATCTCCAGCTTGTACTCGTTCGACAAGCTGTTGATCTGATGGTGTAGATGAAACAGAGGAATGGATGGTAGGCACTCAACTAGGCACACTTAATTCAATTATAGAACAAGAGTACAGCAGTTTAGGTTAGCCCGCACCACATTAGAGTCACTTCTGGATAATTTGGGCTTATGTCGTAGGTCATTTGCTTTTAACCTAGCCTCTCCCCACGTTATAATAAGCTTCCTTGGTTAATTTTTTTTTACTCACCTATGCAACAAGACTTTCAATACGACGTGCTTATCATTGGCTCCGGTGCTGCTGGGCTTAGCTTAGGGTTACAGCTGGCAGCCACACGGAAAGTGGCCATTCTTAGCAAAGAGGAATTAAACGCAGGGGCATCGGCCAAAGCTCAGGGCGGCATTGCAGCGGTGTTAGACCAACAAGACCGCTTAGACAACCATATTAAAGACACCCTTATTGCAGGTGCCAACTTAGGTAACCCAGAAGCCATTCAGTTCACCGTGGAACAAGCCAAAGCCAGTGTAGACTGGCTAATTGAACAACAAGTGCCGTTTACCCAAGATGAGCATGATGCAACAGGCTATCACCTTACCCAAGAAGGCGGTCATAGTCATAGGCGCATCATTCATGCGGCAGACCGCACCGGCCTTGCTGTGTCTAACACCCTTCTAGAGCGGGCCCAAGAAGCAAAAAACCTAGACTTACTGTGCCATCAAGTGGCCATAGACCTAATTACTACTACTAAGCTTGGTCTAGAAGGCGACCGCTGCCTAGGCGCCTATGTGCTTGATCAAAACACAGGCCACGTGAATGCTTACACCGCTCAAGCGGTGATTTTAGCAACGGGCGGCGCAAGCAAAGTTTACCTTTACACCAGCAACCCAGACGGTTCTTCCGGCGACGGCATTGCCATGGCATGGCGTGCAGGCTGCAGGGTGGCTAATATGGAATTTAATCAATTTCATCCTACTTGTTTATACCACCCGCAAGCAAAGTCTTTTTTGATTTCTGAGGCTATTCGGGGTGAAGGCGGCAAGTTAGTACTGGCCAACGGCGAACCCTTTATGCAGCGCTTTGATGAGCGTTTAGAATTAGCCCCCAGGGACATTGTAGCCCGTGCAATAGACCACGAAATGAAGCGTTTGGGTGATGACTGCGTGTATTTAGACATTAGCCACCGCGGCCGTACATTTGTACAATCCCACTTCCCCACCATTTACCAGCGCTGCATGGACCTTGGTATAGATATTTCCAAAGATCCAATCCCAGTGGTTCCTGCCGCCCACTATACTTGTGGCGGTATTATGACCAATCAAAATGGCATGACTGATATTGAAGGCCTTTATGCGGTGGGCGAAACGGCATTCACAGGACTACACGGCGCCAACCGCTTAGCGAGCAATTCTTTATTGGAATGTTTTGTGTACGGTCATGCTGCTGCACGACACATTGAAAGCCATTGGCAAGACACGCAGCTCACCGTTGTCATCCCACCTTGGGATGATAGCCAAGTAAAGGATTCCGACGAGGACGTCATAATCTCTCACAACTGGGATGAGTTACGTCGCTTTATGTGGGACTACGTAGGTATTGTGCGTACCGATAAACGTTTAACGCGGGCACTACACCGAGTAGAAATGTTATTAAGTGAAATAAACGAGTTTTACAGCAACTACCGGATTAGCGGCGACCTTATTGAGCTTAGAAATTTGGCTTTGGTGGCTTCCATCATTATTCACAGCGCTCAGCAACGCAAGGAAAGCCGAGGCTTACATTACACACTAGACTACCCCAACACACTTCCCGTGGCACGCAACACCATTTTGACGCCATCTAATTTTGATTGGCAATAGGATTTTGTTTGTGCCAGCGACCAAACACTCGCAGGCGACGCAGTGTATTCTCGGGGCCACTGTCGGCCATTAATGGCCACCAAAATTTGCCTCCATCGGGGCGGGCTAAATGCAAGGTAATAAAATAAGGATTAAAGGCCGATTTAGCCAAGATAGTTCCGCTTACCTGGTCACCATTTTTTAAATAGCAGCAATAATCATCAACCGTCCAGCTCATAGCCACCACGCTAGTATCAGACTTAAGCCAAACATAATGTCTAGCCCAAAGGCCTATAATCATTCCCGTAAGCAGCCCATTGCCTAATGCTAACCAAGACCAGCCTGCTAAGCCCACACCACAGCCAGTAAATATTACCCACACTACAGCGGCTGCCGAAGCCAGATAATAAGAGGGCTTAAGAAAGAACTGGGCTCGGCTTAACATAATCTTGAACTTGCCTTACCATGGCCGCCAATTCTGCATCATCACTCATTTCATGACCCATAAACCAAGCAAATAGGTCTGGGTCTTGTTGGGCCAGCAAACGCACGTATACTTGTTGCTGATCGGCACCTAGCAACGGCAATGCATGGGCAGCGAAAGGCCCTAGCAAAACATCTAATTCCAACATGCCACGACGGCTATGCCAAACCTGTCGCTTTAATTCTACTTCGTTCAACATTGAATTCCCCAGCTGCAACCCATACCATAGTACTTAATAGAGTACCCATAGCGCACTATGATGTTATTCTAGCGCAAACCGTCAATACATGCCTGTTGGGCGTCAATAATCAGACTATTTTTTATATTATGAATCAGACCTATTTTTGCCCGTTAGATGATACCGGCTGCTTGAGCTTAACAGGCCAAGACGCCCAAATGTTTTTGCAAGGCCAAGTGACTTGTGATGTAAGCCAAGTGAGTGATACTCAAGGCCAGCCTGGAGCATACTGCACACCCAAAGGTAACGTCATTGCCAATTTCGATTTAGTAAGCCACCAACACACCTTTTTATTACACATGCCTTTAAATATGATAGCCAGCGTACAAATGGCAATGGCTAAATATATCGTCTTCTCCAAGGCAGAAGTGAAAGACTCTAGCGACCACTGGTGCCGGTTTGCTCTATGGGGCGAAGCAGCTGCTGTTTTTGTTGCACAACTTACAGGGTTAGAACCACAAGGCCGCCTTAGCATCGGCCAATTTGACGAGGGTTTTGTTTGGGCAAACAATTCAGCAGGCAATGAATATGTCATTTACTGCCAGCCAAAATCCAAAGCAGCCCTTATACAAAAGTTTGAAGAACAGGCCATAGTCAGTAATCTGCAAACTTGGGAAGCCTTGCAAATCAACCAAGGTCGGGTGTACGTAACCCCTGAAATTAGCGATAGCTACGTGCCACAGATGCTTAATTTACAAGCCACTGGGGCTATTAATTTTAAAAAGGGGTGTTACACCGGGCAAGAAATTGTGGCGCGTATGCAGTACCTAGGCAAGCTTAAACGCCATTTATTTATTGGCCAAGTCAACACTGCTCATGGCCTTGCAGTAGGCCAGCAAATAGACGCCAGCAAACGAAAAAACGTAGGCCGTGTCACTAGCGCTGCCTCCACTGGAGATAACACCTATACCTTTACTGCTGTCATCAATCGTACTGAGGCAGAGGAAGATCAGCTGCACTTACACGAACAGGAAGGTGCTACAGTAAGGTTATTACCGCTCCCTTACGAAATTGACCCACAAGTGTTTGAGCGCATGAAACTTTAGGGAAGTTATATTGGGATGCTAGGCGCGGCGCCTTAGCTTAATACACCATGCGGTCAACTTAGCTATCACCGCAATAGGTAACGCATTGATAATAATCAGCAAACTCAAAATAAAGCGCATTAAATCACTTCCGTCACGGTAGTGGGTTTTGCTACCGTTTACATAGGCTTGGTAGCAATGATCGGGGCCATCAATAGCCTCAAAACTGAAGTTAATCACCCATTCCAACAGCAGCCAATAATCCCTAGTTAACGGATTGGAATGGCGTGCATTATAGCCCACCCGTGCAGAAATGGTGGAGTCTGGGTAGCCCCCAGACAATGCATTACCCAACTGATCTATAGCAACCAATACAGCAGACAACCAATGATACGGTTTTGGCCTGAGGGTTTGATCCTGAGGAATTGTGGGTTTTGCGCCGCGCTTTTTTACTGTCATAGTCCCTGTCTGTTCTAGTGTATGGAGCCAGGGCTGAAGCTTAGCAGATTTTTACAGCAATTGAATTTGGTCAGACGTTTCTAACACTGGGGTTCGCTGCCAATCAATAGGGCACTGGCCGCTCTGCTCCAAAAAAGCATTAGCCTTAGAAAAGTGCCCGCAACCAAAAAAACCGCGATGTGCCGATAAAGGCGAGGGGTGAACCGCCTCTAACACCCAATGTTTTTGGGCATCAATGAGTTGGGATTTTTTCTGTGCAGATTTTCCCCACAGCATAAATACCAGCCCTGAACATTGCTGGTTAAGTGTTGAGATAACATGGTCTGTGAGGGTTTCCCAGCCTTTGCCTTGGTGGGCACCAGCTCGGGCTTGCTCTACCGTTAACACGGTATTTAGAAGCAATACACCCTGCTGTGCCCATTGAGATAAATCACCATGGGTGGCTAATTCAACTCCTAAATCGGTCTTGAGTTCTTTAAGTATATTGCGCAATGACGGTGGTGTTTTAATGCCTTTGTTAACGGAAAAGCTCAGGCCGTGGGCTTGGGTCTGACCCTGCTCAAAACCATGGTATGGGTCTTGCCCCAACACCACAACTTTCACCTGATCAAAAGGTGTTAGCTTAAAGGCATTAAACCAGTCTTTTTGCTGAGGAAGTATGTCTATCTGTTGATTTAACTGACCTTGAAGAAAATTTGCCAATGATTCTAAAGCGGTTGTTTTGAGGCAAGGCAGCAACACCTTAGACCAGCCCTCATCGAGCTGATCTAGGCATGCTTGGTGCCAAATGGACTGATCCATAACCTTGAGCGTAGACGCTACTTAACTTCTGGACGCATATGTGGGAACAGCAACACATCACGAATTGATGGTGCATCTGTAAACAGCATGACTAAACGATCGATACCAATGCCTTCGCCAGCTGTGGGCGGCATACCGTACTCTAAGGCTGCAATGTAATCGGCATCATAATGCATGGCTTCATCATCACCAGCGTCTTTCTCTGCCACTTGAGCTAAGAAGCGCTCAGCTTGGTCTTCTGCGTCGTTAAGCTCGGAGAAACCATTAGCAATTTCACGGCCACCCACAAAGAACTCAAAGCGATCTGTAACAAACGGATCGTCATCGTTACGGCGTGCTAGTGGCGACACTTCTGCAGGATATTGGGTGATAAACGTGGGTTGATCTAAACGATCCTCTACGGTCTTTTCAAAGATCTCAATTTGCACCTTGCCTAGACCATAGTAATTTTTTAACGGAATACCTAAACCTTCTGCAATGGCACGAGCACCAGCTTCATCAGCCAAGTCTTCGGCTTTGATGCTAGGGTTGTAATGCAAGATAGAATTAAATACCGAGATACGCCAAAACGGCTGTTCAAAGTCGTATTCACTACCTTGATAAGTAACCTTGCTATCACCCAACACAGTGTGCGCAATGTGGCGCAACATGCCTTCTGTTAAGTCCATTAAGTCACGGTAATCAGCGTAAGACCAGTAGAATTCTAACATGGTGAATTCTGGGTTATGACGGGTAGACAAACCTTCGTTGCGGAAGTTGCGATTGATCTCGAACACACGCTCAAAACCACCCACCACCAAACGCTTAAGGTAAAGCTCTGGTGCAACACGCAAATACATGTCACGGTCCAGCGCATTGTGATGAGTAACAAACGGCTTTGCGGAAGCGCCACCAGGGATGACCTGCATCATGGGTGTTTCTACTTCCATAAATTCGCGACTAATCAAGTACTGGCGAATAGCTTCTACAATACGGGTACGAATCACAAAAGTATTGCGCGACTCTTCGTTAACGATCAGGTCTACGTAACGCTGGCGGTAACGCATTTCTTGGTCGGCAAGACCGTGATGCTTATCTGGCAACGGACGCAAAGCTTTAGTGAGCAATTGTGGATCTGTCATGTCCACAAACAAATCACCTTTGCCCGATTTCTGCAATACCCCGGCAATACCAACAATATCGCCTAGGTCCCATGTTTTAATCTCGGCCAACTGTTCTGGTGCTAAGCCTTTGCGGTTAACGTACAGCTGAATCCGGCCAGACACGTCTTGCATTTCCATAAACGCACCGCGGTTACGGATGATACGGCCAGCAACCTTTACAGGTAACGCCAAGGCTTCTAACTCAGGTTTATCTTTTTCGCCGTGGGTGTCTTGTAGGTCTTGGGCATAGCTGTCACGGCGGAAGTTATTTGGAAATGCGTTTCCAGCTTCACGGCGCAAGGCCAATTTGGCACGACGCTCAGCAATAAGCTTGTTGTCGTCTTGGATTAAACTGTCGTTAGTATCATTCATAGGTCTGGGTTCTACACTTGGGTATATTTTTTTACTGTTTGGGTGGTTACAAGCCGGCTTTAAGGCTAGCTACAATAAATTGATCTAAATCGCCATCTAACACTTTATCACAACCACCGGTTTGCACGTTGGTGCGTAGGTCCTTTATGCGCTGGTCATCCAGCACATAAGAACGAATCTGGCTGCCCCAACCAATGTCTGACTTGGTGTCTTCTAGGGCTTGAGAAGCGTCCTGGCGTTTTTGCATTTCTTGTTCGTACAATTTAGCACGTAACTGCTTCATGGCAGAATCGCGGTTTTGGTGTTGCGAACGCTGGTTTTGACACTGCACCACTATGCCCGAAGGCCCATGGGTTAAACGTACGGCAGAATCGGTTTTGTTAACGTGCTGGCCACCAGCGCCACTAGCGCGGTAGGTATCCACCCGCACATCGGATGGATTAATTTCTATATCAATATCGTCATCAATTTCTGGTGATACAAAAACAGATGCAAACGACGTGTGGCGACGACTACTTGAATCAAACGGCGATTTACGTACTAAACGATGCACCCCTGTTTCGGTACGCAACCAACCAAAGGCATAGTCTCCTTCAAAACGAATGGTGGCACTTTTAATACCCGCTACGTCGCCATCACTCACTTCCATGAGTTCCACTTTGAAGCCTTTTTGTTCACCCCAACGTAAGTACATACGCAAAATAATACTGGCCCAATCTTGGGCCTCAGTACCGCCAGAGCCTGACTGAATGTCTAGGAAAGCGGCATTAGGGTCCATCTCTCCCGAGAACATACGCCTAAACTCTAGCTTTTCTAAGTTAGCTGTTAACGAATCCAGCTCGGGTTGCACTTCGTTTAGGGTGTCTTCGTCGTTTTCTTCTACAGCAAGATCTAACAACTCACGGGCATCGATAAGGCCAGCGTCCATAATATCAATGGTATTAACCACCCCTTCAAGTAAGGAGCGTTCTTTGCCTAAAGCCTGTGCCCGGTCAGCGTCATTCCATACATCCGGTTGTTCTAACTCACGTTCTACTTCAACTAAACGCTCTTGTTTGCCAACATAGTCAAAGATACCCCCTAAGCACATTAGTGCGCTCGGCAAGGTCTTTCATGGCTTGGATGTAGGGATTGATTTCGAACATTTTCGATTACCACAAATAAGTGCGCAAAATTAGTGGCGGAATTATACCTGAAAGCGGCTATTTGTGGGGATTTTTTACGCCCAACAAACACCACGACAATATGAACATGGGCGCGCCCTCAAACCATGGTTATAATGTTAGAATGACTTGGAATTTCGCTTACAAGCATCAGCCATACAATTTCACTAACAGCACCTTATAAACACCTATGAAAACCCCAAAACGAATACGTCCGCTGGTCGAGAACGGTTTAGTTGACGAAGTAATCGGATCTTTAATGAGCGGCAAAGAGGCCGATGTCTTCGTGGTGCGCTGCGGATCCGAAATCCGTTGTGCAAAAGTTTACAAGGAAGCGGGAAAACGAGCTTTCAAACAAGCCGTCACCTACCAAGAAGGCCGAAAAGTTCGCAACAGTCGTCGTGGCCGTGCCATGGAAAAGGGCTCGAAGTTCGGCCGCGAGCAGCAAGAAGAAGAGTGGCAATCTGCCGAGGTGACCGCGCTCTATAAACTGGCCGATATTGGTGTTCGTGTACCCAAACCATACGGTTGTTTCGATGGCGTATTGTTGATGGAACTCATCACCTATAACGGTGAAGAAGTTGCACCTCGCTTAAACGATGTCTCTATGACTGAAGAACAAGCGCTAGCGGATCATAAAACCCTAATGCACGACATCATGCGTATGCTCTGCGCTGGATTAGTGCATGGTGACCTGTCGCCGTTTAATGTCCTCATAGACGATGAAGGCCCAGTCATTATTGACCTGCCACAAGCCGTTGATGCCGCCGCAAATAATAATGCCGAAAAGATGCACCGCAGAGATGTAGAAAACATCACTCACTACTACGCTCAATACGCCCCGGAACTCAACAACACTCGTTATGCACCCGAAATGTGGGCCTTATTTGAAGCGGGCGACTTATTGCCAAATACCCAACTCACTGGGCATTTTGAAGAAAACACCGAGACAGCCGACGTGGATACAGTTTTGGAGGAGATTAGCCAAGCGTATATGGAAGAACAAAGCAGGCTGGAACGTATTCGTAAAGCGGACACAGGAGAATAAGTAAACCCATGCCAAGATTGCCGCTAAGAACCTATATAAACACAACCAGAGGTGCAGGTTTCTTTGAGTTCAAGGCGAGCGAGCTGTGGCAAAACTGGCTTCAACTGTTGCCAAATCCACTGCACCATGACTTCGCTAGTAGGGTTTTCTAAACCTTCAATATCATTCAAGTAGTGATGGTCTAATTGTTCGTAAATAGGCTTAAATACTTGCTTAATGTCGCCAAAATCCATAATCCAGCCTGTTTTTTCTCCCACTGGGCCAGCCACCACCACCCGCAGCAAAAAGGTATGCCCGTGTAAACGGCCACATTTGTGCCCTTGGGGTACGTTGGGTAAAAAGTGAGCTGAATCGAAGCTAAAGTCTTTGTAGATTTCCATTACCGGATGCCTGTGATTTTGTGGGTTTGCAAACTCAAACGCCATTGCGGATGTTGCAAACAATAATCGATGGTTTGTTGTACGTAGTTGTCATCGTCACTGGAAGAAGCAATGTACGATTTATCTAACGGCTGCAAATAATGATTTTCGAAGTCGAAATCACTAAATCGCTCTGGCATAGCTTGCCGTTGCGGGTATACCAACTTAAGTTCGTGACCTGTTGTTTGTATGATTTCCGAGTTGCCCTTAGGGCTTACGCAGATCCAATCAATACTAGCAGGCACTGGCAAAGTACCATTGGTTTCTATAGCAATTTCAAAACCTTGGTCATGCAATTGACGCACTAAGGCTTCATCTACTTGCAACATGGGTTCGCCGCCTGTGAGCACTACGAGGGGCCGCCCAGGCAACCCTTCGGGCCAACAACTTGCGATAGCTTGGGCAAGGCGGTGGGCTGTATATCTTCCACCCAATGTTCCATCTACACCCACAAAATCTGTATCACAAAAATCACAAATGCTAGCGCCACGTCTAGCTTCACTACCCGTCCACAGGTTACAGCCTGCAAAACGACAAAACACTGCAGGTCGTCCGGCTTGACGACCTTCGCCTTGCAATGTGTAAAATATTTCTTTAATAGAATACATGATCAACGCCACACTCAGAACTACACGTAGGCGACAGGGTCTGTGATACCCGCCTTAGCAAAAGCGTCTAACCGCTCAACACAAGAACCACACTTGCCGCAGGCTTTGTCTTGACCTAGGTAACAGGTCCAAGTTTGGCCGTAATCTAAACCCATATTCAAGCCCGCTTCTAAAATAGCCAACTTACTGTCATATAAAAAGGGGCTAATAATTTGCACGTCGTCATAGTTTGCAATAGCTGACACTACATTCATAGCCTCAACAAATTCAGGACGACAATCTGGGTAGATATCGTGGTCACCAGAATGCGCCCCATAAAATACTTCAGTAGACCCTAAGGACACAGCGTAGCCAATCGCTAAAGACAATAAAATCATATTGCGATTAGGCACCACTGTAGATTTCATATTGTCTTCTTCGTATTCACCAGTAGGAATATCAATGTCTGTAGAAGTTAACGAGGAGCCCTGTAAAAGCTGGTTAATTGCGGTAATGTCTACTAACTTATGAGCAACACCTAAACCTGCACAAACTTTTGCTGCCACATCTAGCTCTTTACTATGACGCTGGCCATAGTTAAATGACAAGGCATAAACCTGGTAGCCCTGCGCTAGAGCAAGGTGCAATACGGTGTATGAGTCCATGCCACCGGAATAGATGACAACGGCTTTGGGTTTCGCTTTTGATTTCATAGCGCGGCTATTCTGCAATACAAATATTTAGGCCGCGCAGTATACCTTATACGGCTTAATTACGCACTTACGCAGTGTTGTTTCATTGGTGTGAATGGCGCTAACTTCGGCCGCTGAGGTATGGACTGAGAGCTTAAGCTAACAGAATCATTCATCGCCTCAAGTATAGCCTGTACCCACTGAGGTCGATTCAGCGTATACATATGTATGTCATACAACCCATGGGAGGTTAAGCGATCTATTTGTTCTAGCGCAATATCTACAGCCAGCTGTTGCAGGTCCCTAGAGTCACTCAAACGCTCAAACTGGCGAATGATGTTATCCGGCACCGTGGCGCCACATCGGGCAGAAAACCTCTGAATAGACTCTATGTCGTGAATGGGCATTATGCCAACAACCAACGGCACATCAATGCCTTGGGCACGCACGCGATCGGAAAAATTGAGCAATTTATCAGTGTCATAACAATATTGAGTCATGATTTGACTGGCCCCTGCGCTGATTTTTGAAGCTAGATGTTGTAAATCTGCTTGAGCGCTTAACGCTTGCGGATGGACTTCTGGATACGCCGCTACGGAAACAGTGCCTTCAAACCACTGCCTTAAGCCAGCCACTAGATCTGTACCGTATTGATACCCTTGAGGGTGGGGCACAAATGCTCCGCTAGGGCTATCCCCACGCAAAGCTACTAAATGATCTATACCGGCTTGAGCAAAGCTTTGTGCCACCTGGTTAACTTCAGCCGCACTGGCACCCACTGCGGTGATGTGTGCCGCTGCAGTGAGCCCGCGCCCTTGAAGGCGCCTTAAAGCACTGGTGCTTTCCGACTGACTTGAACCACCCGCACCGTAAGTCATTGAACAAAATTCAGGCTGCCAAGATTCGAGCCCTGCAAGGCAAGTATCCAGAGCCAAACTGCTGGCGTTGGATTTAGGCGGAAAAAATTCAAAGGAATAGCGGCTAATCAATGGATGCTCCTGTTTTTAGTAAACATTTAGGGAGCTATAATTATGCCATTAGGTCTGCCTTAGCTGGGTGAAACCTTTACGCTGCACATGAATTAAATTCAAGTAATTGGGGATGGATTTGGCTGCGTGTGGCGCTTATCTTAAC
>JAQRMV010000026.1:16322-29287 GCA_028598985.1 Gammaproteobacteria bacterium | reverse complement strand
AGAGGTTTTTCAAGACGCTACTCCAACTTACCGTGGGTCATTATTATAAAATTCTACACAATAGCAACAATATTGCATTCTTCGACTATGCTTAAACAATGATAAAAAAGAACTTATTAGTTATTAGCATAGCATTTATATTCACCACTGCATGCAGCGCCACACCTAAAGCAGACCTGCAGCAGCAACAGCTTGCAGCAGACATTTATGCACAGCTTGCACTGGGATACATGTCTAGCGGGCACTTAGGGCTGGCCGAACAGCGCTTACAAACAGCAATGCAGTTGATGCCCAACGGCAAGCTTACCCAACAAGCACAGGCGCAATGGCAATTAATCCAACCTACAACACCACCAACCCAGAAGTAATCATGGCATTAAAGCGCAAAAGGCTGTATTAGTTGCCGGCCTTGGTTATACTTAAGGAATAATTAATTAAGTTGATCCAATAAAAGGACGTTGAATCATGTTTAACCAGTCGATTAAAGCTTTGAGCTTAGTGCTTGGGCTACTATTTGTTAGCGCTTGCAGTATGCCTGCCACTACTATTCCTACCACAGACGGTAATACTTTAGCGGGTGATAGTCCGGTAGTTGCCAATTCTTATGCCGACATACCCATTTCTGCCAACGACCAACTCGCCGTGGATCAATCTTTATTACTTAATACGGGTGAACAATGGATTGGACGTGCAGTGTTAAAGTCTAAACTAGATACGGTACAGGCGTTTGAGTACTATTTGGACAATATGACTAACCATGGCTGGATTAACATCACCTCTGTACAGTCACAAATCTCTGTATTGACCTATGAAAAAGGCCGCCGTGTGGCCACCATTCAAATTGAAAAAGGCACCCTGCGTGGTAGCAAAATTTCAGTAACCGTATCGCCTAGAGATGCGATCCCTCAGTAATTAGCTTGCACTTTGCGTACGGCCTGTAGCCAGCCAGCATACAGCTTGTCTCGGGCTGGCTTATCCATAGTAGGTGCAAAGCTGCGGTCGTTTTTCCACATCTGTGTCAGCTCGTCTAACGAGGCATATATCTTACTTTGTAAGCCCGCTAAGTAAGCTACACCTAAAGCGCTACACTCTACGCACTTGGGCCTATCCACTTGAGCATTTAACATGCTGGCCAGGTGGGATAAAAACCAGTTATTCACCACCATACCACCGTCCACTCTTAACGTGTCTAGACGCACGCCGTCTTGCTCCATGGCTTTTTGTAAATCTTTGGTTTGGTAACACACCGACTGAATGCCGGCACTTACAAACTCTTCAATGCCCGTATCACGGGTTAGTCCAAACACTGCTCCTCGCGCTTGTGGATCCCAGTAGGGTGCGCCTAGGCCTGTGAATGCCGGCACCATATACACACCGTGATCTACCGCTATTGAAGAAGCCAAGGCTTCTACTTCTCCAGCATTGCTGATGATTTTTAGTCCATCCCTTAACCATTGTATGGCTGCCCCTGCGACAAAAATACTGCCTTCTAGGGCATAGGTAGCTTTACCGTTAAGGCGATACGCCATGGTGGTTAGCAAGCGGCTAGAGGAAGTTAATGGTTGGTTTCCGGTATTGAGCATTAAAAAACAGCCGGTGCCGTATGTACTTTTGGCCATGCCTGGTTGAAAACACGTTTGCCCAAAAAGTGCTGCGTGCTGATCCCCTGCCACGCCCTGTATGGGCAGGCTGTGTCCAAAGATATGTTGATCTATGCTGCCATATTCGTCGGCGCTGTCTTTGACTTCTGGCAGCATTTTTAAGGGGATATTAAACAATTGCAGCAGCTCTTGATCCCATGTTTGAGTGTGAATGTTAAATAGCATGGTCCTAGATGCATTGGTTGCATCAGTGGCATGGATTCGTCCGCCACTTAACTGCCACATAAGATAACTATCTACGGTGCCAAACAGCACCTCACCTTGTTCCGCAAGATCTCGACTCCCCGCTACATGATCTAAAATCCAGTTCAGTTTTGTGGCAGAAAAGTAAGGATCTAACAGTAAGCCCGTGCGGGCGGTGACTGTGGTTTCGTGGCCTTGTTGCTTTAGGTCGGCGCAGGTTTGCGTCGTGCGTCGGTCTTGCCAAACAATGGCTGGATAAATAGCCTTGCCTGTATGTTTGTTCCACACCAAAGTAGTTTCACGCTGATTGGTAATGCCTACACTGGTGATTTGGTCAGCTCTTAAACCGCTATCGGCCAAACATTGACGACACGCTTTAATAACCGTGTCTAGTATATCTTGGGGGTTATGTTCTACCCACCCATTATGAGGAAAATGCTGTTCGAACTCATACTGTGCAGTATTCACCACCGTGCCATTAGCCTGGAATATAATACAACGGGAACTTGTTGTTCCTTGGTCTATGGTGAGGATATATTGCGTCATGTGTTAGGTTTCGTCTGCGGTAGCCGCCGGCGTTAAAATGCCAAGTTCATCCCAAAGCTCATCTACGCGTGCTACCACTGATTGGTCCATGGTAATTGTGCGACCCCACTCCCTTGTGGTTTCACCTTCCCATTTATGGGTGGCATCCATACCCATTTTTGATCCCAGACCAGACACTGGAGAAGCAAAATCTAAATAATCAATCGGCGTATTTTCTACCAGCAAGGTATCCCTTGCTGGGTCCATACGGGTAGTCATGGCCCAAATAACATCTTTCCAGTCTCGTGCATTGACGTCGTCGTCAGTCACAATCACAAACTTAGTGTACATAAACTGCCTCAGAAAAGACCAGACGCCCATCATCACCCGCTTTGCATGGCCCGGGTATTGCTTCTTCATGGTCACTACGGCCATACGATAAGAACAGCCTTCTGGAGGTAAATAGAAATCGGTAATTTCTGGAAACTGTTTTTGTAATAACGGCACAAACACCTCATTCAGCGCCACACCTAATATTGCTGGTTCATCTGGCGGACGGCCCGTATAGGTGCTGTGGTAAATAGGGTCTTTACGATGGGTAATACGGGTAACCGTGAATACAGGGAAACTGTCCACTTCGTTGTAATAACCAGTGTGATCACCAAATGGGCCTTCGTCTGCCATATCGTCTGGAGCAATATAACCTTCTAATATGTACTCTGCACTGGCAGGTACCTGAAGGTCGCTGGTCAAACAAGTGGCTACTTCCGTTTTACTACCCCGCAAGAGGCCAGCAAAGGCATACTCGCTTAAACTATCGGGTACCGGCGTAACGGCACCCAAAATGGTAGCTGGATCGGCACCCAAAGCAACGGCTACGGGAAAATTTTCTCCAGGGTGAGCCATTTTCCAGTCACGAAAATCTAACGCTCCACCACGGTGCGACAACCAGCGCATGATCAGGCGATTTTTACCGATCACTTGTTGCCTGTATATGCCTAAATTTTGACGCTGTTTGTTGGGGCCACGGGTAATCACTAACGGCCAAGTGATAAGCGGTGCTGCATCTTCAGGCCAACAGGTTTGAATAGGCAGCTTGTTAAGATCAACCTCATCACCACTCATCACGTACTGTTGGCATGGCGGCTTGCTTATTAGCTTAGGCGCCATGTTGAGGACTTGTTTGTATAGCGGCAATTTACCCATGGCATCTTTAAAGCCTTTGGGAGGCTCTGGTTCTTTTAATGAAGCTAAGAGATGGCCTATATCACGCAAACTTTCTACATTATCGGCACCCATGCCAAGGGCCACTCGTTTGGGTGTGCCAAACAAATTGGCTAATACGGGAGTGTCGTAACCTTTAGGGTTTTCAAACAATAATGCGGGGCCTTCTGCGCGCAGGGTGCGATCACAGATTTCTGTCATTTCAAGGTGTGGGTCCACCTCTGCGGTGATGCGCTTAAGTTCGCCTTGCTCTTCTAAGGCCGCAATAAAATCGCGTAGGTCTTTGTATTTAATGCTCATAACCTACGCGGCTCCATTACATTAGCTAATTACTTGCGCTTCATAGACATGAAGAACTCTTCATTGGTCTTGGATGTTTTAAGCTTATCTAATAAAAACTCAGTGGCTTGGCCATCTTCCATTGGATCCAGTAATTTGCGTAAAATCCACATGCGCTGTAATTCGTCTTCGCGGGTTAATAACTCTTCACGACGAGTAGACGACTTACGGATGTTAATGGCAGGGAATACACGGCGTTCGGCAATTTTTCGATCCAGGTGAACTTCTGAGTTACCCGTGCCTTTAAACTCTTCAAAGATGACTTCGTCCATCTTCGAGCCTGTTTCGGTTAAAGCGGTGGCAATAATGGTTAAGCTTCCGCCTTCTTCAATGTTACGTGCAGCACCAAAAAAACGTTTAGGACGCTCTAATGCGTGGGCATCAACACCACCAGTAAGCACTTTACCGGAGGAAGGAATTACGGTGTTATAAGCTCGAGCTAAACGAGTGATCGAATCCAATAGGACCACTACGTCTTTTTTGTGTTCTACCAAACGTTTGGCTTTTTCCACAACCATTTCTGCCACTTGAACGTGACGCGATGGTGGTTCGTCAAACGTACTAGCTACCACTTCGCCACGTACAGACCGCTTCATGTCTGTTACTTCTTCCGGGCGCTCGTCGATGAGCAATACAATGAGATGACAATCAGGATTATTACGGGTAATTGAGTGCGCAATATTTTGCAGCATCAAAGTTTTACCCGCTTTTGGCGGCGACACAACCAAGGCGCGTTGGCCTTTGCCCATAGGGGCTGTTAAATCGATAATACGAGCCGTTAGGTCTTCGCTAGAACCGTTTCCCAACTCCATGGTTAAGCGCTCGGTTGGGAACAAAGGCGTTAGGTTTTCGAACAACACCTTATGCTTTGCTTGCTCTGGTGGGCCATAGTTAATGCTACTTACTTTAAGTAATGCAAAATAACGTTCGCCATCTTTGGGTGGGCGAATTTTTCCATCAATACTATCGCCAGTACGCAAACTAAATCGACGAATCTGGCTTGGCGATACATAAATATCGTCTGGCCCTGCTAAATAAGAAGCGTCTGCTGAGCGCAAGAAGCCAAATCCGTCTTGCAAAATTTCCAACACACCGGTGCCGTAAATGTCTTCGCCGCTTTTGGCATGACGTTTAAGAATGCTAAAGATACAGTCTTGTTTACGAGATCGGGCAACGTTATCGAGGCCCATGCCTGTGGCAATCTCGACGAGTTCGGGCATTGATTTTGTTTTTAATTCAGTTAGATTCATAAGTAAGGGGCAGCCGTGCACGCTGGGGAGATAAGTAGATTAATGGAGTCGGAAGGCTATGTAAGCCAATTCGCAACCAGCCGATGAGACAGAAGGTCTTGCTGGAGTAGACATAGTCTGTATCAAGCGAGGGCGAGTGTCAACGTTAAAATACGCTGGCTAAGCGATAATGTTCAATGGCCGCATCAATATGGCCCATTTTATGCTGTAATCTGGCCATTTCGGCATGGGCTTCTTTGCTGGCCTGCAAGCTAATGCTAACTTGTAAGTAATCTTGCGCCTTTCCCCATAGCTCTAAGCGCCGACATAGGCGCCCTAAAGTAAGCTGCAATGCAGCGCTATGTTGCGCATTGGCCTGCCAAGACTCGGCTTTCTTTAAACTATTTTGTAAATTCAAAAGCGGCAAATGCGCATACTCCAGTACTAGCTCATCCAACCATTGCTGTTTAAGACATCGTTCGATAAATGCTTCTGTTTGACTTGCCGTTTCGCCTTCAATACGAGCCATGGCTTTGGCGTAGCTGATAATGCTTGGCCCGTTGGTGGTGACACTTTTAGGCGCTTTATTCCACAACAGCTGTATGTAATCTAAGCTACTTGCCGCCGCACTGCCTTTTTGACGGCGCGCAGCATCAAAAGCACGACTGTAAGCCAGCTGCTGTTGTTGAGCTAGTTGTTCGTCATTAAGTTGTTTATAGTTGCCTACCACCCGCAACAAATCAATGAGTTCTGGCCACAGTTGGTTGCGCTGCAATAAGTCCAGTAACAGCTGGTTGGCTTCTGCGTGTTGAGGATTAAGCTTATGCAAACTCTGCAACGCTTCAAGAGCGCTTTGGTGTTGTCCCTGATGCAGACAAATTTCTGCAAACTTTAAGTACACTAATTGCTGGGTGCCTGGAAATTCGGCCACTAATTTGTCTAATACCTTTTCGGCTTCAGCCAACTTACCTTGCCTTCCCATAGCGGTAGCTAGGGCTGGCAACACTACAATAGGCTGGCTTGTAGTGGGTGCAAGTTCCTCGAATTTTTTTTGAGCGCGCAGATTTTGACCATCGGCTAAAGCAAGCAAACCATGGCGGGTTTGTAACTGCATACGCTTAATACGGCTAGCTTCTTGCCAATCCCCAAGCACTTTAAACGGCAGATTGAGTGCCACTATAAAACGTATACTTAAAAATACAGCAACAAACAGCAAAGCAACGGCCATTAGCAGCACCCAAAGACTCATTTCAATGCTGGTATCACCCCATGCCAGAAGCACATAACCAGGATCTACATTAATTAAGGTGCCTAACCCAGCCCCAGCAAGCAAAACCAACACTACAACAAGAACTAAAAAGCGCATGGTTTAGTCCCCCACCGCTGGCGCTGCATCGTGCAACCTTGCCACAAAACCTTGCAAGGCGACTAAAGAACCACTGATATTAGGCATGGTAACCAACACTTTAACGTCGTTCAAAGTGTCAATTTGTGTGCGCATAGCTTGAGCAACGGCATCATTGGAACGGTAATACTGGGTCAATAATTGTTGCACACTAACCAAAGACTGATCATAAATAGTTTGCTGACGACGCAAGAGGGCCACTTGGGTTTGGCTTAACGCCATTTCAATACGCATACGAACTAAAAGCTCTGCAGCGGGCGTGAGTAGTTGCTGATCTTCCTGGGTACGAGATTGAATTTTAACCAATTGCTTTAACTCACCCCAAACGCTTGCAGCCACATGCTGAGTGCCTTGCCAGGTGTTTTGAATCCAGCTTTGTTGTGCTGCACTGGCGTTATCGGTATTTTGAATAATGGCCTTAGGCGTCGTACTGATGGCAGGGGCATCACTGCGGGGTGGAATAAAGGTGAGTTTCTCTGCCAGCCCAGAAAGCGCTGCAAGCTGTGCATAAACACCCTCCACATCTACACTGGGCACTGCAGTGAGTGCTAATAAATCAGCTGCAATAGCTCGCCTTATACCATAGGTACCCACCTGTTCGTTGTCGCGAATAATAATATCTGCTGCCTTGAGTAACGCAATAGCAGACTCACTCGCCTGCTCCATTGCTAAACGTTGATTGGCTAACCGCAGTAAATATTCAGCTTCCGCCAACTGCCATTGAGGTAAAACTTGTCCTTGATCTAGCTGAGTTTTGGCCATGTTTTCCAAGGCCGTAGCTAAGGCTGCATCCATACGCGTTTGCTGGATCTGCAAATCGGCCTGTTGGGTATTGATGACATTAAGGGCGGCTTTATTGGTGCTGCTTAGGTTGTCTATTTTTTGTGCCAAAACAAGTTGCTGTTGTTGCCAACGTTGTAGGTCTTCAGATTGACCACTTTGGTCTGAAGTTAGGGCAGTACGTTGAGATTGGGCCAGCCATTGCATATAACCTAAGGCAGATATTGCGAACGCCAATAGTACAATAACCAACCAAAGGGTGCCTTGTTTGGCCGGCTTTGATTGGGCGACTGCCACTCGATCAGCTGGTTTTGAAACTTTGGCCGTTGGTGTCTTTTTAGCCCCTGAAGTTTTGGTGTCTGCCTTAGTTTCGGGCGCGCTACTGCGATCTGTTTTGTTGTCTTGTGTCACTGCTTCAGCATCCTTTTAAAGCGGCCCATAAGGCCTGCTATCACTACGCCAAACATACGTTATGTATTGATGCGGCGCTTATTTTTGTATTTGCTGCAACCTACTTTGTTGCAATAAAGTATCGCACATTGCTTGGTTGCTAGCACTACCACTAGTAAGGCTTACTTTATAGCCTAATTGTATCGCTTGAGTTGCTACTCTGGAACTGGGCAACACTAATACAATACTCTTTTTATCACACCAACGTTGAGCACTAAACAACTGATCAAAATTAGATAATGTTTCACCGCTTTGCAGCATCACGGCTTGTGGTGAAAAACGATCTAATTCGGTTAAGCATGTGGGGCCTAAAGCAGGCATTTTGCGTTCATAACACTGAGCATAGCTCACTGTAGCGCCGGCATCCTTTAACGCTTGAGACAAGGTTTCTCTGCCGCCTATGCCCCGTATAATTAACACCTTGTGGTGGCGTTTCAGCAACGGCAAAAGGTCTACCAATAATGCCTCACTGGTATCCCCTTGCTTGGGACGAGCTGCGTCAATACCCGCATCTATAAGTGCCCGTTGTGTGGTTTCACCCATGGCCCACCAATGCATACCCACAGGCCATTGCGGCCAATAGTCTTGTACCAACTCTAACCAATGCTGGGCCGCATTAGTGCTGATCACAATAACGTGGTCAAACCCATCAAGATCCATTGCCCACTGTTTGCTTTGCAAACCATTCGGTGACTCTGGTGCAACGGGAACAATATCCAAACAGGCATGGTGTTGCACTTGGAAACCCTGCTTGCGAAGCAGTTCAATCATCGCTTGGGCCTGGGCCTTTGGCCGTGTTACTAAAACTTTCATTATCTAGACTAAGCGCCGTATACCGCCTTTAGAATTTCCCCCGCACCTTGCGCTAAAAGATCTTTTGCAGCGGCAATACCAAGGGCTTCTGCGTCGCTACGAGAACCTCTAATTTCAGTAGTGAGCACACGACTGCCATCTACTTCACCTACTAAACCACGCAACCAGAGCTGATCCCCTTCTAACTGCGCAAAGCAGGCAATAGGCACTTGGCAGCCACCTTCAAGGTGTTTATTTAACGCCCGTTCGGCCATCACACGATCCGCCGTGTCCTGATGATGCAGCGGCGCTAATAAAGCCATGGTTTCTGTGTCCGCCAAGCGACACTCAACACCTACCGCACCCTGACCACCGGCTGGTAAGCATTGTTGATCTGTTAAACGTGATTGAATGCGGTGATGAAATTCAAGGCGCATTAAACCGGCGCTGGCAAGGATGATGGCATCATATTCACCGGCATCTAATTTAGCCAATCGAGTATTTACATTGCCACGCAAATCCAACAACACAAGGTCTGGTCGAAGGGCCTTAATTTGTAACTGGCGGCGTAAGCTAGACGTGCCTACTTTTGCACCGTGGGGCAACTCGTCAATGTTATTGAAATGGTTGCTCACAAAAGCGTCACTGGGGTCTTCTCGTTCACAAATAATGGACAAACCTAAACCTTCTGGAAATTCCATGGGTACGTCTTTCATTGAATGCACGGCAATATCGGCTCGATCTTCTAGCATGGCTTGCTCTAGCTCTTTAACAAACAGGCCTTTGCCGCCTACTTTTGCCAAAGGCACATCCAAAATTTTATCACCTTTAGTCTTCATGCCAAGAAGCTCTACCTTCAAACCAGGATGGTGGCGCTCTAATTCTGTTTTAATAAAGTGGGCCTGCCAAAGGGCTAATTGGCTTTCTCGGGTAGCGATGCGTAGGGTGGTCATAAGCTTCAATAATTAGATGAACATTAATATGTATTCTAGTGTAACAAATTGCTCTGCAATATGGGTGGGGTAGACGTCATGATGATGCTGATTTATTGACCAGTTATAGGTAAAATAAGCACCTAGCCACTCTATATTTATTAAGATCCGTTTTATGCCTTCTGATTTACCCACTGATATTGAAAATCCTCGCCGCATTCGTAGCTTTGTAAAACGCGCAGGACGCATGACGCCATCTCAAGAACATGCACTGGAGCATTACTGGCCAAAATATGGCTTGGAACTTAGCCACGGGCTACTGAATTTTGAAGCCTTGTTCGGCAACAATCATCCAGTGATTATGGAAATTGGTTTTGGTATGGGGGATTCGCTCTCTACCATGGCCGCCACCATGCCGCAAAACAACTACATTGGTATAGAAGTACACCGTCCAGGTGTGGGCCGTTTATTGAATAATATCGCTACCCAAGAGTTGGGCAACGTACGTGTATTTTGTGATGACGCTATTGAAGTGATGGCGCAATGTATTGCCGAGGGTAGTTTAGGGGGTGTGCAATTGTTCTTTCCAGACCCTTGGCATAAAAAGAAACACAATAAGCGCCGTATTGTGCAGCCTAAATTTGCCCAAGATATACGCCAAAAGCTATCTATAGGTGGCGTATTCCACATGGCTACAGACTGGCAGCCCTATGCAGAACACATGATGGAAGTGATGGAGCTGGCCGAAGGCTACAGTAACCAAGCAGGCGCCAACCAATATTCTCCTCAGCCCAGCTATCGTCCTAGCACCAAGTTTCAACGCCGTGGCGAAGGTAAGGGGCACGGGGTGTGGGATTTAATGTATCAGAAAAAATGAAAATGGGAGACAGCTTAACAACTTTAATGCCCACATAAAAGGCGAGCGGCAGCGAGTCCAGTCCGCGTTTTTACGGGCAACTTGTTAGTTGCATTTGTAGACACTTGACCGGTGTCCTACTTTTACAACGTTAACGACTAACTCTCTATCACGAATAGCGTAGACTATACGATAAAGCCCCTGACGCACCCGGTATTTCTCAAGACCAGATAGCTTAATACAGCCGTCACCTCTTGGATCATCGGCAAGAGCCTCGATACGAGCAAGAATACGTTTAACATCTTGACTCGGAATGCCACGAAGATCTTTAGCAACAGACCTTTTAAACGTTATTTTATATTTTTCCATGCTTACTTAGGTCACTGAGCAACTCCTCATAACTCATTTCAGGCTCCTCCATACGCTCAGCGAAGGCTTTAAGGTCCTCTTGATCTTCACGCATGAGAAGGCGCACAGCCTCATCTATTAGTTCAGAAATAGATGTGTGCGATGAGGCAGAACGTATTTTTAGCGCGTTATGTATTGCGGGTTCAAAGTAAACCGTAGAACGTTTTGATAGTTGACTCATGCTGCTTCTCCCATAGCTAATACAACACTATAACATCATGACGTTATGACGTCATTAGAGATACTATTTACAGAATACGATCAGCTATGGAATTAATATTTGAGCTATCACCCTCTGCTGCAACCGTAGCTTCAATAGTTGATTTTAATTTTTATGGATAACCAGTTAGCTGGTATTTCTAATGTCTAGATCACCCTTTTTGCAATTGATCCGTGAGCAAATGCAGGTTTAGCGCTAGCGCGGCTGGTTATGGTGTAGAAGCGACTGAAAAGTTAGGTGTGGAGGCTGGCGATAACACGCTGGCTGTAGCGGTGTTGCCGGTAGATCAGCAATTGAATTTGAAATGCATGGCTAAAGCTATTGGGGCTAAGAAATTTAGCCACTACCTAGTCGGTAAAGGTCACATAGGTTGGATCTAAATCTACCACTTGTGCGCTCATCGAGGCTGAGGTAATGCCGATATCAATGAGGCTTTGCACGATCATATTGCTAAGGCCTTGTTTTTGCTCTGCCGTACGGCCTGCCATGATATGCGACGTGGCATGAATAAACCGGTCTGAACCGGTGCCCGATACATGATGATCGTAGCCAGTGCAGCGCACTTTAATGTGGTCTGTTTGAAACAACTCCGATTTTACATGGGCATCGAATACGGCGCGTAGCAATTGATCAGGTGTCACACTGGAGCTAAGTTGATTAGAAATTTCTATAACGCAATGTGGCATGTTAAGTCCCTGCTGTAATTATAATAAGTGATGTAATGGATCTAGTGGTACTGGCTGCTTTGGTCGTGTACAGCATCAACAAATACTTTGGCACTTTCTGGGTCTACAAACTGATGAATACCGTGGCCTAAATTAAATACGTGGCCATCGTTGTTACCAAAATCTGCCAATATACGGCCTACTTCGGCTTGAATAGTGGAGGCATCGGCATACAGCACACTTGGGTCCATGTTACCTTGAAGGGCTACTTTGTCCCCCACTCGTTGGCGAGCTTCGCCGGCTTCTATGGTCCAATCTAATCCTAGAGCATCGGCACCTGTGGCAGCCATTTTTTCTAACCACTGGCCGCCGTTTTTAGTGAATAGTATCACTGGCACGGCACGGCCTTCTGATTCACGAGTAAGGCCATTCACAATGCGCTGCATGTAATCTAGGGAGAAGGCTTGGTAACAAGGGCCACTTAATACACCACCCCAGGTATCAAAAATTTGTACGGCTTGGGCGCCAGCTGCAATTTGAGCGTTTAGATAAGCAATCACAGAATCTGCCAATACACTTAATACTTGATGCAACAACTCTGGTGAAGAATACATCATCGCCTTGATGTGGCGGAAGTCTTTGCTGGATCCACCTTCGATCATGTAAGTAGCCAAGGTCCATGGGCTGCCAGAGAAACCGATCAAAGGCACATCGCCAGACAAAGCACCTCGAATAGTGCTTACGGCGTTCATAACGTAACCTAAGTCGTCATTCATGTCCGGCACTGTCAGTGCGGCCACATCGGCTTCGGTACGTACTGGTTTTTCAAACTTGGGGCCTTCGCCTGCTTCAAAATACAACCCGAGACCCATGGCGTCTGGCACCGTGAGAATATCTGAGAACAAGATGGCTGCATCTAAGTCGTAACGACGCAATGGCTGCAAGGTGACTTCGCAGGCGAAATCGGCGTTCTTGCATAGGCTTAAAAAATCCCCCGCTTCGGCACGTGATGCACGGTACTCTGGCAAATAACGACCCGCTTGGCGCATCATCCATACTGGAGTAACGTCTACGGGCTGCCCCATAAGAGCACGAAGGAAACGGTCATTTTTTAGTTCGGGTTTGGAAGCGGTCATGGCGAGCAATAAGGCCTTAAGGCGAGATAGGAAACATTGGCGCTTATGATATAGATCACCTGCTTAATTGTCACGGGTTGAGATCATTTATGGTGGTTTGGTTTTGGGCGAGGTAAAAACCCGTTCCCACGCGGAGCATGGGAACGAGATGTGGGTTTGG
>JAQRMV010000026.1:9482-16222 GCA_028598985.1 Gammaproteobacteria bacterium | reverse complement strand
CGCGGAGCATGGGAACGAGATGTGGGTTTGGCGCGAACTGCACGGAGCATGGGAACGAGATGTGGGTTTGGAGGAACTGGTTCCCATGCTCTGCGTGGGAACCCTATGGTGCGGAAAAACTAAACCTGCAGATAGTCTAAGATCCCATCAGCGGCACGGCGGCCTTCGTCAATAGCGGTCACAACAAGGTCGGAACCACGCACCATGTCACCACCAGCAAAGATTTTTGCATTGGTGGTTTGGAAGGCGTAGTTTTGTGCAACCAAATCAGAGACTTGTGCCACTTTAACGCGATCCCAATCGTCTAATTCAACGCCTGCGTCGGCCATCCAAGGGGTTGGGCTTGGGCTAAAACCAAAGGCCACAATCACTGCGTCTGCGGCCACAATTTCTTCACTGCCTTCAACCACAACAGGGCGACGTCGGCCATTTTCGTCGGCCTCCCCTAATTCTGTGGTGACCAGTTTGATGCCGGTAACCTTGCCGTTTTCACCCATAATCTCCACCGGAGAGCGGTTAAACAAGAACTGCACTCCTTCTTCTTTGGAGTTGCCCACTTCTTTCACAGAACCTGGCATATTTGCTTCGTCACGACGGTAGGCGCAATATACATTGGCTGCGGCTTGACGAATGGCTGTACGATTACAATCCATGGCCGTATCGCCACCACCTAATACCACTACTTGTTTACCTTTTAGGTCTACAAAGTCGGCTGGACTTTTTTCAAAACCCATACGGCGGTTAATGTTAGAAATGAGGTAAGGCAATGCTTCATGAACGCCCTCTAAATCTTCCCCGGGGAAGCCGCCACGCATGTACTTGTAGGTTCCCATGCCCATAAACACGGCATCGTATTCTTCCATCAACTGATCTAGAGTGATGTCTTCACCTACTTCTACATTGAGTTGAAACTCAATGCCCATACCTTCAAATATTTCGCGGCGTTTTGCCATCACTGGCTTTTCTAATTTAAATTCAGGAATGCCGAAGGTCAGTAATCCACCTATTTCTGGGTTGCGATCAAACACTACCGAAGACACCCCATTACGAGCCAGCACGTCTGCACAGGCTAGGCCAGCAGGGCCAGCGCCAATCACTGCAACTTTTTTGCCGGACTCAATGACGTGACTAAGGTCTGGTTTCCAACCCATAGCAAAAGCGGTGTCTGTGATGTATTTTTCTACAGAACCAATGGTCACTGCACCAAAACCGTCATTCAGAGTACATGCCCCTTCACATAAACGATCTTGTGGGCACACACGGCCGCATACTTCTGGCAGTGAATTGGTTTGATGGCACAGTTCCACCGCTTCTAATATATTGCCTTCAGAGACCAATTTTAACCAGTTAGGAATGTAGTTGTGCACGGGGCACTTCCACTCACAATATGGGTTGCCGCACTCTAAACAACGGTGCGCCTGCGGCTTAGCTTCTACCTCGGTATAAGGTTGGTAAATCTCGGCAAACTGACGTTTGCGCAAGTCGTGATGCACCTTTGCAGGGTCTTGACGACCTACATCGATGAATTGAAAATGATTGTCTAATCGTTGAGCCATAGTAGCCTCGTACTCTTTTTAATGTGTTTGTAAAAGCTCTGAATTATTCTGTCTTAGTCCGAGTATTCGCCATTAACTGCTGCAAATTGGCGGCTTTCGGTTTAACTAACCAGAACTTACTCACATAATCTTCAAAATGATTGCTTAACTCTTTACCCCAACGGCTATCCGTGGCTTGTGAGAAATCATGCAGCACTCCGCGCAAGTAACTGCGGTACTCTTCCATGTTTTCCCCACGAATACGGTGAATTTCTACCAATTCGTTGTTGTACTTGTCCACAAAGGTGCGGTCTAGGTCCAGTACGAAAGCAAAACCACCCGTCATGCCTGCACCAAAGTTGTAGCCTGTTGGGCCCAACACCGTCACCACGCCACCGGTCATGTATTCACAACAATGATCGCCAGCGCCTTCGATAACCGCATGGGCACCAGAATTACGTACGCCAAAACGTTCGCCTGCACAGCCTGCAGCCATTACGCTACCACCCGTTGCGCCATACAAACAGGTATTACCCATAATAGAAGTCACGTTAGACTTGAAACTAGAGCCCTTCGGCGGATAGATCACCAACTTACCGCCAGCCATACCCTTGCCTACATAGTCGTTAGCATCACCTTCTAGGTACATGTTTAAGCCACCGGCATTCCATACACCAAAGCTCAAACCTGCGATGCCCTTTAAGTAGACTTCTAGCGGGTGCTCAGACATGCCATTGTTACCGTGTAACTTGGCAATCGCACCAGACACTCTAGCGCCTACAGAACGATCGCAATTGGTGATATCAAACCTAAACTCACCGCCCTTTGAATTAGCAATTGCATCATTCATTTCATCATACATGCGCTGGTTCATAGCACCGGGATCGTAAGGTTGGTTACGACTCACCTGGCAGGTATTAGGTTGATCCGGCGCAATGCCAGCTTGACTCAAGAGCACCGACAGATCTAAATTACGCTGCTTAGCAGTCACACCTTCACTAGCCTCTAACAGCTCAGTATGACCCACTAATTCTTCGATGCTACGCACCCCTAGCTGAGCCATGACTTCACGGGTTTCTTCGGCTATAAAGGTGAATAAGTGTTTCACCATTTCTACGGTACCGCGGAAATGATGATCTCGTAATTGTTGGTTCTGCGTCGCTACGCCCGTTGCGCAGTTATTAAGGTGACAAATACGTAGATATTTACAACCCAAGGCCACCATAGGCAAAGTGCCAAAACCAAAGCTTTCTGCGCCTAACAGTGCAGCCTTGACAACATCTAGACCAGTTTTAAGACCACCGTCGGTTTGTACACGAACTTTGCCACGTACGCCGTTTCCCCGTAAGGATTGGTGGGCGTCGGCGAGGCCTAGCTCCCATGGAGAACCCGCATAACGGATAGATGTAAGCGGACTTGCCGCCGTACCACCGTCGTAGCCAGAAATAGTGATTAAATCGGCATAGGCCTTAGCCACACCAGCAGCAATGGTGCCTACGCCCGGACGAGAAACCAGCTTCACAGACACTAAGGCATCTGGGTTAACTTGTTTTAAATCGAAAATCAGTTGGGCTAAATCTTCAATAGAATAAATATCGTGATGCGGCGGCGGTGAAATTAGGGTGACGCCGGGGACTGAGTAGCGCAAAGTGGCGATTAGGTCATTCACTTTGCCCCCTGGTAGCTGCCCCCCTTCACCGGGTTTGGCGCCCTGAGCCACTTTGATTTGCAGCACTTCTGCGCTAGCAAGGTAAGCTGGGGTCACACCAAAACGCCCCGAAGCAATCTGTTTAATTTTTGAGCGCTTATTAGTGCCGTAACGTACAGGGTCTTCACCGCCTTCACCAGAGTTTGAGCGGCCGCCTAATTCATTCATGGCCATGGCAAGCGCTTCGTGGGCCTCTGGGGACAAGGCTCCTAGGGACATAGCCGCACTGTCAAAGCGTTTAAATATTTCGCTCACAGGCTCTACTTCACTAATGTCTATAGCTTTAGCAGGCTTAAGTTTTAACAAGTCCCGTAAAGATGCAACGCCACGCTCATTGACTAATTTGGCGTATTCTTTGTACACCTCATAGTCGCCTGTTTGTACGGCAGTTTGTACCCTAGTTACCACATCTGGGTTGTAGGCATGGTATTCACCACCGTGGATGTACTTTAGCAAGCCACCTTGTTGAATAGGCTTACGATCAATCCAAGCTTCTGCAGCCAAAGCAGCCTGTTCACCTTCAAAATCTAAGAATTGAGCACCTTCAATGCGGCTAGCAACGCCGTGGAAACATAAATCCACCACGCTACTACTGATGCCAATAGCTTCAAATAATTGTGCGCCACGGTAGGATGCGATGGTAGAAATACCCATCTTAGACATAATTTTAAGCAGGCCTTTGTTAATGCCCTTGCGATAGGCCTTATGGCATTCTGCAGGATCACCAATAATTTCCCCAGACGCTACCATGTCGTTAATCACGCGGTAACTTAAATACGGGTACACTGCCGTAGCACCAAAACCAATAAGCACAGCAAACTGATGGGAGTCTCGGGCACTGCCTGTATCCACCACAATGTTGGCATCACAACGCAATCCTGCGTTGGTGAGGTGGTGGTGAACCGCACCGGTAGCCATGGCTGCTGGGATAGGTAATTTACCTTTCTCGATCTCGCGATCACTCAACACTAAAACACCCACACGCTTACGCACGGCTTCTTCAGCTTGCTGACAAACGGCCTTTATGGACGCTTCCAGACCCACAGATGGCTCATAGTTAAGCTGAATAATTTGTACTTTAAAACCCGGCGCATTCATGTGCAATAAGTCGGTGTACTTACTGGCCGACAATACCGGCGAGCCCAACACAATGCGCTTAGCAAGCTCAGGGCCCTCTTGGAAAATGTTGCGTTCTTTGCCCAAACACGTTTCTAAGGACATCACTACAGCTTCGCGCAATGGGTCGATAGGCGGGTTGGTCACCTGTGCAAACTGCTGTCTAAAATATTCATAAACCGAACGTACGCGGCTAGACAATACAGCCATGGGGGTATCGTCTCCCATGGATCCAACGGCTTCTTGAGCGCTTTCTGCTAAAGGACGAATCACCTGGTCACGCTCTTCGTACGTCACCTGGTACATTTTCATGTGCTGCTTCAACTCATCTTCGGAGAAGTCTTCAAAGCACTGCTCTTCGTCTAAGGTGCCTTCTAGGCGAATAGCAGATTTTCGCAACCACTTTTTGTAAGGCTGAGATGCCTTTAAGCGGTCATCAATGTCTTTAGTATGCATCACTTCGCCGGTATGGGTGTCTACCGCCAAAATTTGTCCCGGACCTACACGGCCTTTAGCTACAACATCTAGAGGGTCATATTCAAAGGTACCTATCTCCGACGCCGTTACTAGGTAGTCATCTTTGGTCATTACCCAGCGTGATGGACGTAGGCCATTACGGTCTAGCAAACACACGGCATAACGACCCGTGTTCAATACCATGCCTGCTGGGCCGTCCCATGCCTCCATATGCATAGCGTTGTATTCGTAAAAGGCCCGCAGTTCTGGGTCCATCAACTCATCATTTTGCCAGGCGGGAGGCATAATCAAACGTAAGGCGCGGAATACATCCATGCCCCCGAGCACCATTAGTTCTAGCATGTTGTCCATACTGGATGAGTCGGAGCCGGTAGTATTTACTACGCCCTCAAGCTCTTGAAGCTCTGGGATGAGCGGGGTAGCCAATACGTTTTGTCGAGCTTTAGCCCAGTTTCGGTTACCTTCAATAGTGTTGATTTCACCATTGTGGGCAAGAAAGCGGAATGGCTGCGCCAAGGGCCAGCGAGGCAATGTATTGGTAGAGAAACGTTGGTGGAATGTACAAATGGCAGTGGCTAAGGTTGAATCACCTAGATCTTTGTAGAACACTGGCAAATCCACTGGCATCATCAAGCCTTTATAAGACACCACGCGATGGGAGAGACTGCACACGTAAAACTCTTCGTCTGTCACCAAAGCGTACATCGTGGTTTTACGGGCTACCAGCAAACGTGCTTCTAATACTTCACCACGAAGGCCTGGGCTATTTACAAATACCTGTTCAATACGGGGCTGGCAATCTGCGCCAATAGGACCTAAGCAAGATGGATCTACGGGCACTTCACGCCAACCCACTACTTCTAAACCATTGTCTTCAATGGCCTGATTAAGAATGTTTCGAGAGTGTGCAGCTTTGTCTTCGTCTTGAGACAAGAACACCATACCTACACCGTAGGATTCAGTCAGTTCTTCAGAGAAGTTGTCCTGTGCCACCTTGCGCATAAAGTCGTCGGGCATCTGCAACAGTAAGCCACAGCCGTCACCCGTTTTACCATCGGCAGCAATACCACCCCGGTGGGTCATGCAAGTTAACGACTCTATCGCTTTTTGCAATAGGTCATGGCTAGGATCACCGTGCATGTGAGCAATAAGCCCGAAACCACAGTTATCTTTAAATTCTTTGGGATTAAAAAAGCCAGCGTTCATCAAATTTCTCTCGCTAATCTGGGCCACCAAAAAGGGTGCCACTGGTGTTAACAAGCGTCTTTTCGAAACCGGCATTAAAACGAACAAGAATCGGCAAAACACTCGTCGTAATTACAAACCCTTATAAGGGGTTATAAGTATATTGAATCAACAAATGGACAAACATCCTACCTGAGAACACCATTGCAAACAAATTATTTTGGTTATTAATGGGTAAAATGCCCGCCTATTTAGCGACGTTCGCAGCATTTGTAAAAGTTATTCACCACTGGTGTTGAATTTATTACGAATTTGCTGCTGGATTTTCACTACCTGCCTAGGCCAAGGCTGTTGATTGCGCAGAGCAACGGGAAGGGTTTTAACTGAATTTCGTGCGTCATCTATGTCGGCATAATCGCCCACCAACAACAGATACCAAGGTTCCCCGCTGCGCTCTAATTGAATCACATAATAGGGCTGACTAAAGCTATGCTCTGCAAGAAATGCTTCTAATGTGGCCTCTAAACGAGCACCCAAAACCTGTAAACTATAATGCTGTGGGGGAACCTTTAACAATGCCATATAACCATAGGGCTGTTTTGTTTTAGCCGTAGCCTTAGGCCAAGACTGCATCTTTGGCAGTATAGGCTTTAGCGCAGGCTGCACTATACGTTCAGGTTCTGGTTCCACCAGCTTGGGGGTGAGCGCTATCGATTCAG
>JAQRMV010000026.1:0-9382 GCA_028598985.1 Gammaproteobacteria bacterium | reverse complement strand
TCAGGCTCAGGCTCAGGCTCAGGCTCAGGAGGAGTAGGTTCTAGGGGGGGGAGTACTTTGTCAATGGATTTAACCACCAGAGGCTGTACCTTTACCGGCTCTAATATCACTACGCCTGAAGCATCCTCAGTGGATGTATATGTATTAAACAACCAGATACCTACCAACATACTCACCATCACTACAGTGGCCGCGATATGCAATAATGGCAAACCCGCTTGCTGCACAAAACCACCTTTGGTGAGTGCTTTATTAGCCAGCATATTCAAGTAGCCTGGGTTACCTTTGGCTAACTGGTGCAACTGTAATAATTGGATGGGGGCAAGGCCTTGGCTCACCCCCATTCGAAGCAAACGTTGACGTAAATACTCTGCGCTTTCTTCTTGATTAAATGGCGCAAGAACCAAATGATAAAAACGTTCTTGCCTAAGTTGCTTATATTCAGGAGCCTCAATACGCTCCACTACAGTATGATTTGCGCATAATATGACATGGGGTCTCGAAGCTACTTTTTCGCTATGGGGCAGCATGTTCGCCAACAGGTCCAAAGCCTCATCGTCTAACCACTGAGCATCATCCACCACTAGCAACAACACCTCTTCTTGTGTCGTTAACTGCTGAGCTAAATCTTGAATGGCTAAAATACTGTCTTCAAGGTGCGCATTGTCAGGTAACTGCACGGGGAGCTGTTGCACCAATTGTGCCACTACCCATGACGCACTAACGGGCGCTTGGGGGCATAAGTGCGCTATACATGTGTCGGCGGACTGTTGTTGCAAAAATTGATGAATAAAGGTGGTTTTACCAGCACCAGACGGAGCGCTTATTAAAACTAAGTGGTCTGAAAAACGACTGAGGTGCAGCAAAGTCTCTAGTTGGCGACTGCGTGCTTTAGCTTGATATTCAAAATTCAATAATGCCGTGTTTTGATGGCTTTCTTCTTGCTGTTCAAGCTGGCGTACATAGGCTACATAGGCAGTATTGAGATTAGTACTGGTGTTGGTCTTTTGTGGGGGCCGGCTCAAAGTCCTTGCTCCTAGATGTCTGAACATTGCTGCAGGGTCTGCTGCAATAATTCGTGACCAAAATCAGAAGTGACGACCGCTTCACCTAAATGTTGTAATAATATTAGCCGAATGGTGCCGTCTGTCACCTTTTTGTCAACCTGCATGTGTTGTAGGTAGGTAATAGCGTGCATTTGCTCCGGACCCCATAACGGCAGCCCAGACGCTGTTAAAAGATCTTGGATACGCTGTACATCAAGTTTTGTAAGCCAACCTAAACGGTAGGATAAATCTGCTGCCATCGCCATGCCTGCGCCTACAGCCTCACCATGCAACCAGTTGCCGTAGCCCATCTCAGTTTCTATAGCATGGCCAAAAGTATGGCCAAAATTAAGCAAAGCCCGCACCCCTTGCTCTCGCTCGTCGGCGGCAACAATACGCGCTTTACATTCACACGACTGATAAATGGCTTGGCTAATAAACTGCGGGGCTAATTGCCGTAATTGCTCAATATTTTGCTCTAACCAAACAAACAGATCTGGCTGCGCAATGAGTCCGTACTTGATCACTTCTGCCAGCCCAGCAGACAGCTCTCGGGGTGGTAAGGTTTTTAAGCTTTCGGTATCGATCACCACACACTGCGGCTGGTGAAAAGCACCAATCATATTCTTACCTAACGGGTGATTAACCCCTGTTTTTCCACCTACAGAAGAGTCTACTTGCGACAACAGGGTGGTGGGCATTTGAATAAAATTAACCCCTCGCTGATAAGCAGCAGCAGCATAACCCGTCATGTCGCCAATCACACCCCCACCTAAAGCAATGAGGGTAGTGGTGCGATTGTGGCGCTGCCTTAATAGGTGGTCAAAAATTAAATTGACTGTATCAAGGTGTTTATGTTTTTCGCCATCTTCAAGCACTAAGCTATCCACCTGAAAACCTTCAATCTTCAAACCTTTTAAGCCATCTAGTACAGTTTGTAAGTATAAAGGGGCTATGGTGCTATTGGTCACCACCATCACTTGTTTGCCAGTGATATGTTGGCCCAACAATGCCGATTGCTGCAGCAGCCCACTACCTATGTAAATCGGATAGCTCCGATCGCCTAGGTCAACGATTAGTGTTTGTTGTGGGCTGGTCATGATAATGGCTTGGCCTGTGATTGCTTTGTGTTAGACGGGCTAACTTAAAGGGCGCGAATAGCTTCAATTTGTTTAATAATTTCCGCCACCAACAGACGTGGATTTTGAGCACCCGTAGCCACTTGAATATCTGCTGTTTCTTCATACAGCGCGTGACGATGCGCGAACAAGTCTCTTAAAACTTGTTCTGGATCTTCGTTTTGTAGCAACGGGCGGTTCTTGTCTTTTGATGTGCGTTCAAGCTGCTGCTCTACCGTTGCAAACAGATACACTACCGTGCCGCGGGCAGACAAATGTTGACGATTTTCGGCCAACTCTACGGCGCCGCCACCCGTTGCCATCACCAAGTCTCTATGCTCGGTGAGCTGGGCAATCATGTTCGCTTCACGCTTACGGAAGCCCGCTTCACCTTCTACGTCGAAGATCCAAGGAATATCCGCTCCGGACCTTTCCTCAATTTCTCTATCAGTGTCTAAAAACTCTAACTTTAGTTCGCGTGCGAGCTGACGCCCAATGGTGCTTTTACCAGCGCCCATAGGGCCAATTAAAAATATATTCACAGTCAAATTCCCTTTTAGGAACAGCAACAACAAAACCCGGTCATCAGCACAAAATGCTCAAGCCGGGTAGGATCAATTAAATTATGGAGATTAATATTAACATAATCAAGGGGTAACTATACGAGGAGTCACAAAAACCAGCAATTCAAATCGCTCAGAGCCTTGTTTTTGTTGTTTAAACCACTGCCCCATAAAGGGTAGGTTCGACAGAGTTGGGCTGGATAGCAGCCTATCCAACTGTTGTTGATAAATAGCGCCACCCAACACTAAGGTTTGACCCAATCCAACCACAGCCCTAGTGTTTAGGCTATGGGTATTGAGTGCTAATTGCCCATTGGGCAACAAATCACCAATAGAGTCTTGTATCACTGCTAGGTCTAACTGAATTTGCTCCCTAGGCAATACCCTTGGTGTAACCGTAAGTCCCAACACCGCACGCTTCCATTCTTGCTGTTGGCCACTCTCCGTGGCTACCACATAAGGGACCTCTTGCCCGGTTTGAATGCTGCCGGAGTACCCCTCTTGCACCAGGATCTGGGGTTGCGCTAAAGTAAATACTTGGCCGCTGGCTTCTAAGGCCGCCAACTCCAAATTTAACAGCACATGTGCGCCTACTAAACCCAACTGCAAGCCACCCCCAAGATGATTAAATTGCAAACCCAAGGTGGTACCTGCATCAACGCCGCCATTAGAATGAGCGCCCACTGCCCCAATAAAATTCAACCCTCTAGTGTGCCCTAAGGTTGACTTAGCAATAACAATACGCCCTTCAATGAGCAGTTGTTTTAACGGTATATCGAGCTGTTTTATGGCCTTAACGAGTGTGTTGGCATGGCCTGTTTCGTCATAAATGAAAATTTGCTGGCTACGATTGTCGGCTAATAATTGTCCATTTGCAGACAGCATGGATTGTGCGTTTTGCAGTGCCAACAAAACACTGTCTGCTTCTGCGTAATTCAGCTTAATGGTTTGTAAGGGCAGTACCTTAGCCACAGTTTGGGCTGCCTTAGCGGGACTGACCACCAAACCTTGTTGGGAGTATTCACACTGAATTTCTGCGCCACTACATACCAATGCTAACCCCGCTTTTGCATCCGCCTGATGAAGTGTCACGCTCACTTGCTGGTCTAAGGTGCTAGTGAGCACCAAATTAACTTCTGCAGCAGCCGCCAGCTCATACAACACATCGACTAAGGCCACTTTATGAACATCCATAGTCACCTGTTTAGCAAAGACCATCGGTGTCAGGGCGAGCAGCACCGCTATATAACAGTAGGCTAATTTATTCATTTAAACATTCTCCTGATAGACAGCGGCGCTTTCGAACCTGCACTCGCTCCCCTTGACGGAACCCCGCTTGATGCGTACTGAGGTGAATTAAATACCAACCGTCAATTTGATCATCTACCTCGGCAAGTATTATCTGACCATTCACAGAAGATTTAAGCCATGCTATAGGGGATGCTCCAGCACGCAAGCTATAGCCGATAAACTCCGGCACGTTTGGTTGGGCCTTTGCTGGCAATACTTGCGCTTGAAACCCTTGCGCATAATGCCCTAGGCTAGCTTTGGCATTATTTTCTACGGCTTCCCCTTCGACTTCATTTAGGGCTTGCCGCCTATAACCTTCTGAGGGAGCCCTTTTGTTGGGCAGCCACTGCATAGACACTTGCCACTGATCAGAAGCCCCATGCTGAATAGAAAGGGAAATTAAATTCCAGCCCACCGCACTGGGCAGTGGCACTAAACTGGCCCACTGGGAAGCGTCTAGATGCATCGCTGCTTCCAGCCCTTCCCCTTGGGTAATGCTCACTGGCGCTTGATATTGAGAGAGCTGGCTAATTAAATCATCTGTGGTTTTTACTGTGGGTGTAGCGCCCAACGGTGGCGGTCGTAGTAACACATCAAAGGGCCCTTGAAGGCTATTTGGATCAACCGAGACCTCTCTATCACCCTGCAATACCTGCTTATTCGGCACAATATAATGTGCTTTAAGCGCCCAGTATTTTCCCGAGGGTTGAAAAGCGCCCAGTTGCATCCGCGGATATTGGGCTAGCAAACTGCTCCACCAAAGCTGCCACGAGCCTTGGCCTTTAACTTCAAATAAAACCTGCGGCTGTTCATCGGCTTGGCGATGACTTTCTTCTAACCACTGCCAGCTCACTAATTGTTGATCCAAAGTGAGTGTTTCTACCAATCGTGTTAGCTCTTTAACCGGGCGCCAAGACCTATATTTTTGTTGGGCGACTGCCGCGTTACTCTGTGCCAATTGACGGCTCTGTAATGAACTCAACCAAACACTTTGCTGCAAGCCCCGTAGTTTTTCGGAGCCTTGATTAATTTGCTCTTGGATTTCAAATTGTCGTTGCCTGAGGTTCATGTAAAGCACACTGAAAACCACCAAAACAAGTACCAATACACCCGCAACAAAACCATACCAATAAAATTTTCTTGTCCTTTGTTGTTCAAGGCGCTGTTCCGCCCAAGGTAAGAAATTTGCCTGGTTGCCTGGTGGGCGATGCCAGCTTAACATGAGCCATGCCTTGGCTTAGTGGCCATATACCATGCCATGGCGTAGGGCTGATCTAGGCATGCCGGAGCGGGAACGCGGGTGAGGCCCTGAGGCTCAATACAAGCCACACAAGAACCCCTTATCTGATTATATATGTGGCTGATGAAGTGATTGATTAGGATTTCATAGTGCCGATTAATCACCACTAGAAAACTAAAGTTAGCGGCCAGCTGCAAATGGCTTACTCTAAGGTTATGAGGCTCTATGTTTAACGCTGATGCTGCCATTCTTTGGTATTGGAGCATGCGGTTAACTTGAGTTTTACCCGCCTGTGTTGCAGAGGAGGGGTAATGTACCCAGGTGCAGCACCGGTTCGGCAGGCCTACATAAATCCACAATTTTTGAGGTGCTGCATTGTCAGTAAGTTGGGCAATAAAACCCTGCCAACTAGGCAATGTTGCTAATTCAGCGTTAGCCATGGGTAAGGGTAGGGTCCACTGCCCTAGCAATTGATGTGATCTACCTACTAGCACTATCCGCAAGTCATTCGCTTGCCAATCAACGCCCATCACTAGAGGCTTTTTCGCGTATTTAGCTAAACACTGTAACATTTATCCCATCCTTGGGTGGCGAAACAAATAAAACCTTATATACTTTCGTTTCTGTTGTTTACTTGAATTTCATCTCTACAGAGACTTAAAGCATAGCATGTCATTAATACGCCGCCTGTTTAAATGGGGTTTAATCACAGGAATCGTCTGCACACTTGTTATCGCAGCCGTCACTTTGTTTTACCTCATGCCTAGGCTACCCGATGTAAATAGTCTTAGGGACTATCATCTACAAACGCCTTTGCGAGTGATGAGCCGCGATGGCAAGCTGATCTCTGAATTCGGTGAACAGCGCCGTATCCCTCTACGAATTGATCAAGTTCCGCAGCATTATATCAACGCTTTATTGTCTGCCGAAGATGAAAATTTCTATCATCATTATGGTGTAGACCCTAAAGGGCTGTTACGGGCAGCCGTGCGTATGGTACAGGCTGGCGGCAGGATTCAAGGAGGTGGCAGCACCATCACCATGCAAGTGGCGCGTAATTACCTGCTTACTCTTGATCAAACATTTATCCGCAAATTTAATGAAATATTATTGTCTTTTCAGATTGAACAACAGTTAAGCAAACAACAAATCTTGGAGATGTACTTCAACAAAATGTTTATGGGTCACCGTGCTTATGGCATAGAGGCGGCCTCACAGGTTTATTATGGTCGCTCCATTAGTGAACTAGAATTGCCTCAATTCGCTATGCTGGCTGGCTTATATAAAGCACCGTCCCGCTATAATCCAATATCCAATCCCAAACGCTCTAGGGAGCGCCGTAACTGGATATTAGGCCGCATGCTTAAACTCGAATATATTGATGAAGAGCAATACCAAGCGGCCATTGCCACACCTGTCATTGCTCGTTTTCATAGCCTAAAGCCAGAAACTTCTGCTTCATATGTGGCAGAAATGGTGCGTCAAGAATTATTTGATACCTTCCCAATAAAGGATGTATATACCGGTGGTTATCGGGTGTACACCACCATTGATAGCAAGCTACAAGATGCTGCTCAATTAGCGGTTCAAAAGGGGCTATTAGCCTATGACCGACGCCACGGATACAGAGGCGTGGAAAAAAGTCACGGAGTCGATTTATCTGTAGAAGAGGCCAGCCGCCTGGTTAATCGCACCTCTATACTTGGGCCTTTACACCCCGCTATCGTGATACAAATGAACCAAGAGTCGGCAGAGTTAATGCTGCGTTATGGCCAAACCGCCACCATTCAATTTAGCGATATGAGCTGGATCAGACCGCGCATTTCCATCGACCATTTAGGCAATAAACCAGAAAAAATTAGTGACATCTTAAGTATCGGCGATCAAATTCGTGTGCGGCGAGCCTATAGCGATCCAAATATATGGTACCTATCGCAGGTGCCCGATGCGCAAGGTGCACTCATCGCCTTAGACCCTAAAGACGGCGCAATGATCGCCTTGGTGGGTGGTTTTGAATACCTACACAATAAATTTAACCGCGCCACCCAAGCGCTGCGACAGCCGGGTTCTAACTTTAAACCGATCATTTATTCTGCTGCTTTAGAGCAGAATTTTACCGCCGCCACTTTAATTAATGATGCGCCTGTTGTATTTAACGACGCCAGTTTAGAAGATTCATGGCGGCCAGAAAATTACAGCGGGAAATTTTTTGGGCCTACGCGTTTACGTAAGGCTCTATACAAATCTCGCAACCTAGTGTCTATCCGAATATTGCGCGAAATCGGTGTTAAATCTGCCATTGATTATGCTTCTCGTTTTGGCTTTAACCCTAAACAACTACCACGAAACTTATCTTTGGCTTTAGGCAGCGCTAGCGTGCCCCCTATAGACGTCGCCACCGCTTATGCCACCTTTGCCAACCAAGGTTATCAAGTGCAGCCGTATTTTATCGAACGTATTGAAGACAGCTTTGGCAGGGTGTTATACCAGGCGCAACCCACCACCGTGTGCGCCAACTGTGACTATGTGCGCCAAAAGGACGAAGTGGATTTAGCGCAAACCGAATTACCTGATACTGCGGTGGTCCGCAATAGTGCCATGGTGGCCTTAGACGAAGCACTAGATCAAGAAAATGGACAAATTAATACCCCCGTTCGCCCCATTACACACCTGCCTATTGCCCCGCGCATTATGGATGAGCGGGTTAACTACATCATGCATACTATTTTGCAAGACGTGGTAAAAAAAGGCACCGCACGCAAAGCACAAAAACTTGGGCGCAGTGATTTGGCAGGTAAAACTGGCACCACCAACGACCAAAAAGATGCGTGGTTTTCTGGTTATGTAGACGCCATGGTGGCGACTACTTGGGTTGGCTTCGATCAACCAAAAACTTTAGGCCGGAACGAATTTGGCAGCACCGCCGCCTTACCTATTTGGCTCGATTTTATGGAAATCGCTCTAAAAGACGTCCCCGAATTTCACAGAGAACAACCAGATAGAATGGTAACTGTGAAAATTGACGAACAAACTGGTGACTTAGCTCCCGCTGGAGACCCTACTGCGTTAGAAGAAATATTTCGTGAAGAACGCAAACCTGTACAAAGAGCTCAGCCCAAAAGTAACAGCTCCCAAACCAAAAACCTAGGCCAATCCGCTGCTCCAGAGCAGGTTTTTTAATGTTTTAGTGCGGGGGATTGCTCCAACATATCTATGTGATAGAGCGTCATAACCCCAGCTTTGTAACCTTTTTTCTGCTGCTTTTTGCTCACCTTTCTCCACGCCAGCCAACCCCTAGCGGTGATATTGCGTCCTACCCACTGCTGTAATTGTTTAGAATTTGTGAGCCTTACACCAGACGTCGCAAGCATATTTTTAGCCATTTTCACAGCAACCTGCCCTTCTAGGTTAATGTACCAATAGTGCTTACTTTGACTAATATCCGTTACCACACCTCCCATACGCAGGAAGCCGCCAACACTCGGCTTAAGCGAGTTACTCCCATGAACCTGAGAAATTGGATGCTGCCAAAGCCCAAGCTTTTGAATGCGAGCCGTAGCTTCTTGCTGCCACAAGCAATCTTCCGCCCCAACGCTGCCCATACTCACGGTATAAGCCAGACCCCGTGCCACCAAAAATTCCTCGACGCTCCACCCAGCACCATCATAAACCTTAACCAACCACCGGCCATAGCGATCTTCCATCGCAGGCAGCAACTGTAAATAGAGGGCAGGCTGCTGCTGTAATTTTTGCTTAAGCTGATTTTTGGCGGCTTGCGCATAGGCTTGAATTGGGCGCTCTTTAGTGGCCATTTCTGTGGTGTTGATTTGCCCTAAACGCAACCGATGCCCGTTTGCCAAACTCAAACTATCACCATCTTGCACATACCAGCTATTCACCTTGTAGGTATTACCAAGCTTAGGCTTACCAGACCAAACTAACGCCTGCGCCATTTCATCTGCAGACAAAGCCGCACATAGGGCATATGCCGGAGCAACATTAAGCAATACTAAAGAGTAAACACACCACCGGATAATTCTGACTATCGGTTTTTTAGAAATCTTAATCACGTGCCTGCCCTCTCACCGTTCACACACAGCATAACCTGTTTTTATAATTTCACAG
>JAQRMV010000025.1 GCA_028598985.1 Gammaproteobacteria bacterium | reverse complement strand
GTGTAACTGGGTAGGTGAGCCAAGCGTTGGGTTTGTTTAATGTATCTATGGGTGGTGTGTTGGCGTCACTAGTGCCTGCTGTGAGGCCTTCTAAGCGGGTAAGCTCATATTGCTCCACGCGCATTGAGATATATTTATGCCGCGCTCGGTCTTTATCGCCTTCACATAGCGTGATGGCTTTTGCCCAAGTTGCTTCATCTCTAACGCCGTCGTCAAGCTCATCACTGGCTTTTAAATACAGCCGCTCGTCACCCATGGCTAATTCCTTATGCTGATACACTGCGTAAAATCATCATAGCGTTATCTAATTGACCAATACAAGGTTAATGTTGAGGCACTCAGGATGTGGGTCACGTTAAGAGTAATCTACAAATGAAGTACTTAAACTACCGTTAACTATGAAGATATGGTGAATTAGTGATTAGGCACGGTAAATCTGCTTGGCGCGCATGAAGCGAAATGATAACTTGGGTTTTTAGTTCAAGTGGTAAGCTATGCCGACCGACTAAGTGTTTGCCACTGAGCAGGTGCCCAGCGTTGCATTACGCTGGATTTGCGCTGTTGAATAATATCTAGGAGCAGTGATGAGTAAAGGCACTATAGTCATCGTTGAGGATGATGACGATCAACGTTCTAACTATGAAAAACTTCTAACCCGTAGGCTCTATACTGTCAATGCGTTTGCAACTAAAGCCGAAGCCTTGGAGCATTTAGCATTCCATCGTCCCGATTTGTTGATCTTGGATATTATCTTAGGCGACGACTATAACGGTGGTTTTGATGTATATAACCAAGCCGTGCGCATGCACGACAAACTGCCTGTGCTTTTTCTTACAGATTTAGACGGCGAAGTGGATAAAGTGGTAGGCCTACGCATGGGCGCATGGGACTACCAATCTAAACCTATTAGCATGGACTATCTTGCGGCTAAAGTAGAAATATTAATGATGTTGTCGCATAACATATCACGTAACCAAAGGGCACCAGCACCAGAATTGATAAGGGGTGAACTGACACTCAATATGGCCTCTAGAAGTGTGGCATGGCTGGGCCAGCCGATAGATAACCTCACGGTCACCGAATTTAATATGCTATATGCGCTGGTGCTTCACCCGGGTAATGTCGTTGAATATGGTCGTTTTGCAGAAGTGACTCACTCTAGTGTGATTGAGAAAAATACCATTAGTGCGCATATAAAGAATTTAAAAAATAAGATTAAAAAAGTAGCGCCAGAGTTTGATAAAATCGGTTCGGAATATGGCCTTGGCTATCGGTGGAAGGCATAATCTGTGGCTGCATTTTCTAAGCGTAAGCGGGGCTTTAAATTATCACTTCAAGTGGTGGGTTTTCTCGCTATCGTGGGCGCTGTGCCTTGGCTGGGTTATCAGTTTATTACTGAGGCGAAGCAGTTTTTAGATGCTGGACAAATGATCACTCAAGAACAATTTGGCCGGTCTGTGGCCAATACATTTTATAATAAAAGGGAAGCGCTCACCCTGTCGGTTGCAGCAGGCGCGCCGTTACCCAAAACCTACCTCTCTACGCCTATTACGCTGGATGGATCTAAGCAAGATTGGCAGGACCAAAGCTATAGAAGCCTTTCATTTCCTCATAAGCAGCTTACCGATGGACTTGGTTTCTCCTTGGCCGTAGGCCAGCGCAATGGCCGCCTTTATGGGCTGTTTGATATCCGCGACGCTGATCCAGATATGGAAACAAACGCTATCGACAGCTTCAGCGCAAGAGACCATGTGCGGGTAGAGTGGGTTAACCAAAATGATGAAGTTGAACGTATTGTTTTAGTGCCTCAGTACGGTGGTTTCGTAGCCATTTTTAGAGTGGATGCAAACTTGCACAGAGACACAGTAGATCGGTTTGTAACAGCGCCTATTAAAGCGGTGACGGCCCATTCAGATCAAGGCTATATTATAGAAATTGAAATAGACACGCGTCACTTGAATCATAAACAGCAGATGCGTTTTTCGGTCAATGACGGCTCCACAAGAAGTGGTATTTCTTCCATGGGTTCGGCACAAGGCTTTCACACCCTCAACACCAGCACCTCTGAAGCCAATCAGTTGCTTGAGCGCTTGTCTAAATCGGTGAGCCATATTGCTCTGTATGACACAGACTTTCAGCTTAGGGCGCAAACCGAAATTAAACCCAGAAATTACACGGCTCAGGATGAAATTACCTTTTGGGATAGAGTCATTAATGTAGCAGATGAAGCCATGATGCTAATGTTGCAAATAAGCATGGGTATTGATGGAGATGAAGAAGAATCTCAAAACGAGCTACTGCAAGCGGCTCAGTTAGGTCATTTGGTACAAGCCCGATGGTCTTCGCTGGGCGGAGGTGGTTTTTTAGCCACTGCAGCACCGGTAATGTCAGACACAGGTGAAGTGATCGGCATGGTGCTTGTAAAGCAGTCCACGGATAAAATATTAAAGCTGCAGCTAAAGTCATTACAAAACATAGCCATTTTTAGTGTGCTGGGCATTGTTGTTGTATTTTCCATAGTGTTTTTCTTGTTTTGGCGGTTGGCTTATAGGGTGCGCAAACTACGTATAGAAACGGCCAGTATGGTGAATGACGATGGCCGCTTAGTGACTAATAAAATTGTAGGGCAGGTTGATAGAAACGATTCTATTGGTGATTTAGCGCGTGGTTTCTCTGATGTCGTGGCCAAACTCCATGAGCAACAAAGCTTTATGTCTACCATGCCTCGTACCTTAAGCCATGAAATTAAAAACCCCTTAAACGCCATATCCACCTCCTTAGAGAATATTGCCGACTATCCTCTGGGTGAAGAAATAAATGGCTACTTGGGCATTGCCCAACGAGGGTTACATAAAATCGAAGCCATTTTGTCAAAACTGTCTTCGGCGGCCAACCTAGAACAAGCGTTGACCAATGACGAACTAGAACCACTGGATGTTAACCATTTTCTCACTTTGTATTGTCAGCACCAACATCAGATGGCAGACGATAACTGTGTAATTAGTTACATAGGCCCAGACGGTACAGACACCCACAAAGCTGCAATGGTAGAAGCGGTGGACTATCGCTTAGAACAGGCGTTAGATAAACTATTGGATAATGCTAAGGATTTTCATCGCCCAGGTACGCCCATAGTGGTGCGTTTAAGTGCCGATAAGTTTTATTGGCTTATTGAAATTGAAAATCAAGGCGAACTCATCAACCCAGAAAACACCAACCAGTTGTTTCGCTCTATGGTGACTTCTCGTAAACAGGCAACCGTCGGTGGAGAAGGGCATTTTGGGCTTGGATTGTATGTGGTTCAAACCATCGTCCACTTTCATAAAGGGTCTGTTCAAGCCGCTAATTTGACCGATGGCTCTGGTGTTCGTTTTTCCATAAGGCTTCCTGCTAGGCTTATATAGCCTGGTAAACAGGTGTCTTCATCCTATCTTCACAGTTCTTCGTTACATCTTCAGGAAGTCTTCCCTAGTTCCCCATTGTTTAGTTGTTAAATGGTTGCCACACCAATAACAAGGAACGCGGCCATGCAAGCAATTGATACTTTTGAAAACCGGTGTGTTGATTACCAAGATCAGCACCGTATTACGCCACAATCTACTGCCCTTAGTGTGTACTTGCACAGCCACAATGTGGTTTACACCGAAGTGGAATACATGATGCCAGAGCATCCGCCTACAGTAGAGGTGCTGTCTATTATAGTCAAAGACGTATGTCGCGGAGAAACACCCTATGCCTATGTATTTGAGCAAATTTCCGCACGTTATTTGGCCTTGGTGGGGGACGTGGGAATCTCTTCTAAAATCATTTTTTATTACGTCAGTAATGTCATTATTTCGTTATTGGTTTTAAGCCGCCGCAACAGCCAATTGTCTTCTGAAATTTTAATAAAAATAATCCAGCGTTTTAACTTTAGAGATGCAGTGCTCAGGGCGGGCATAGAGGTGATTGCAGAAGAAGTGCTACGCCGGTGTTTTTTATCCATCAATGCATCCCACACAAGAGGTCTGCTATAAATTTAAAATAACCTTCAAATACCCAATAACCTAATTTTTTTACAAAAAGCACCAGTAATAAGGAATTTTAAAATGAAAACCACATCAACATTAATCCTAGGGTTCACAGTGGCGATAGCGGCCATGCCAGCATTGGCCCTAGGTAACAGCCAAGTATGGACCACCACCCATGGCGCAGCTATAGTAGATAGCAGCGGCAACCCGGTACGAACCATTCATTACCAGCGCAAAAGCCCTTCGTCAGCCACAAATCAACCTAAGGCCACACCAGCCTTAATGGAGATTATTCAGCAAACCGTGGTGAAAGTGTTTAATCAACAACCAGAAGTAGCGCTGATTGAGCCGCAAAAGGTTGCAGTACAAAAAAACCTTGGAGAAACACCTAAAGCCATAGTGGCCAAGCAGCCAGTGGTTGAACCCGTACCCTCTATACCTGAATACCAATTCAATCACTATAAAGCGACCGTGTTATTCAACACCGACAGCGCAGCGCTAAGCCACGACGCATCGGCAAGTCTAACCCAATTAGCAATGGCCACGGGCATCGCAGAAAGCGTGATTGCGGTACATGTGGTGGGCCATGCAGACAGCCGCGGAGAGCAAGGGTACAACATGACTTTGTCAGAGCGTCGTGTGCAGTCTGTTGTAAATTTTTTAAAGGACTTAAAAGTTAAAGTAACTGCTACGTTTGCCAAGGGCGAAACCATCCCAGTGATTGGTGACAATGGAGAAGACTTTGTTAAGAGTCGCCGTGTTCATGTAAGTATTAAAACCCGTCATTTAAAGAACTAGCACACCACTAAATAGCGGCACTGCCAAGTGTCGCTTTATTACTTCTGGCCACATTATCTAAAGGTTTTTGCACATAAAGACTAAAGATGTCATGCTGAGTAGTTGATGATTTGGTGGTGGTTATGTATCTACAGCGTGTTGGTTTTGTTATTTTTTTGGCGGTTACTTATGCTTGGCCTAGTGTGGGTAATGCCGAAGTTCCTGCCAGTTTAGCTAAATGTAATGCGCCTGTTGCAGAGCTTGTGCAGGCTAGTGGATTAGATCTTGCAGACCTTACTCAGGGCGACCCTTTCTACTACACCAGTGACTTAGAGCCTCGTCCCGCTGCCACCCATTCAGATATTCCACATTTGCCCGTATATTCTGGCTACATGAGTACCAATAATACTTATCGTTTTATCAATATAGTGGAACAGGTGTTTACTTTGATTGGTGAAGGAAAGCACGGTCTGTGGCGTATTCAAGAGAACGGCATGGTGCGGGAGTATCGCCGTGCGGGTCAACAAGGCTTGCCAGTCAATGCCGATGTGTTTGATAAAGCGCTGCAGCAGCAAATACTACAAAACTATAGTCATTACTTACCTGAAGAGAGTTGGGCCGGTTATAAGCTGCCTGCACATCAGGTGGATGAACTGGGTTTAACCTACATTGATTTGCCTATTCATCATGCTAAATATGGCGCTAAGTATAAGCAAGCGCCCATGATTGATTTGCCCCACTGGTATTGTACCTTGTCTAACTATCGTTACCCCTATGCAAAAAAAGCCATCGACTTTGCCTTTGCACAACAAGGTGCTAATCAGATTGGCCCGTTGGGTGTGAGGGCAGGCCTGAATGTAAAGGAAAACTTCCCCAATGTGCTGCGCTTAAAGTTGTTTGCTGATGCCCGTTCTTGGGTGAATGTGGGCACGGCCAATGAGGTAAATTGGCAGGCGGTAGATGGAGCTGCCATGGCGGCGGAGTATTATTTGTATGAGCGCTTATTTTTTAATGAAAAATATCTATTTGTAGCCGCTGTTTATAATGATATTGCAGGCCACACTATGCCCTATGTGCGCCCCCATGGCGTCTATTATGAGCATTTGCAGGAACGCGGTATTGAGCTTGCACAGGGTAGCGTAACGCTGGAGCCAGAATTTGCCTTAGAGAATGGCCAGTGGTCTAAAGCAACGGGCACTCATTTGTATGGAGTGCACCACCCAAACCGCGCTGCGTATGATGGCGGTGGCGCTTGCCCAATGCGCGGCGGTGACTATGCCGATTATCCTAAAACCACTGGCGGTGCTGGTTGGCCAACCAACTACGAAGAAGTGACGCCGTTGTGCGATGCAGTGTTGGTGGATATAAAGTTTACCGCCAATTTAGACGGTGCCAGCTGGAACAACCCAAACAAATATTTAGCCAATGCCGGCACGGGCCAACTTAAACGTGAATATTTCATTAAGCCCCATGGAGAATATGGCAAGTTTAGCGATGCATACCATACCCAATATGGGGTGTTGAATGTGCAGCAGACGCATATTGGGCCGCTAGAGACTTTGCGTTATAAAATGGTGCAAGAGGTTGTGGGGTATGAGACTGTTGAGGATTAGTGAGGGTAGGGTTCCCACGCGGAGCATGGGAACCAGAGGTTGGGAGGGTTGTTGCTCGGTTTTTGGTGGTTTTTCCTCGCTCCCATGCTCTGCGTGGTAGCGTTCTGCGGGTGAGGGCTCCGACGGAGTATGGGAACCAGAGGTTGGGAGGTTGGCGGGTTATTGAGTCGGTTTTTTCCTCGCTCCATGCTCTGCGTGGTAGCGTTCTTCGGGTGAGGGTTCCGACGGAGCATGGGAACCAGAGGTTGGGAGGTTGGCGGGTTATTGAGTCGGTGGTTTTCTCGCTCCCATGCTCTGCGTGGTAGCGTTCTGCGGGTGAGGGTTCCGACGGAGTATGGGAGCCAGAGGTTGGGAGGGTTGTTGCTCGGTTTTTGGTGGTTTTTCTGCTGAAAAGTCGAATATATCCTCTTTTTTGTCGGTTTGCGCTCAAAAACGACACAAGGTGTCGATTTATCCTTGTACCCCGCAGGCCAATTATTTTACTTTTTGAACACTAGATATTTTTCCTTTTTAGATGTGGGAAACTTTATCATTCTGCAAACCAGCCACCTGTGGCTACAACAATAATAGCGGAGGCACACATGGGCCAATATAACGCCCTGAATATCGCTTGGAACGCTCTACGAGGCCATAAAAATTGGCAACGTGCATGGCGTGATCCGGAGCCAAAATCCAATTACGACGTCATCATTATCGGTGGTGGTGGCCATGGCCTTGCTACAGCCTATTATTTGGCAAAAAATCACGGCATTACTAACGTTGCTATCCTTGAAAAAGGCTGGATCGGTGGTGGTAACGTGGGTCGTAACACTACTATTGTACGTTCTAACTACTTGTTAGATGGCAACGCGCCATTCTACGAGCTGGGTATGAACCTGTGGCGCGATATGGCCCAAGACTTAAACTACAACGTAATGTTCTCGCCCCGTGGCGTAATGAATATTGCTCACACTAAGTCGCAATACGATACTTTTGCCCGCCGTGCTAACACCATGCGTCTTAACGGCATTCAAGCCGAGCTATTAAGCCGTGAAGAAGTGTTAGAACGCGAACCTATTATTGATGGCAGTGCCGATACTCGTTTCCCAGTGTGGGGCGGTATTTTACAGCCAGACGCAGGTAACGCTCGACATGATGCTGTGGCTTGGGGTTATGCCCGTGCCGCCGATCAGCTGGGTGTGGACATTATTCAAAACTGTGAAGTGATCGACTTTATCAAGCAGGGTGAGCGTATTGTTGGTGTTAAAACCAGCCGTGGCGACATTCATGCAGAAAAAGTGGGTATGGCAGTGGCCGGTAGCTCTAGCCGTTTGGCAGAGAAACTGGATTTACGCTTACCTATTGAAAGCCATGTATTACAAGCCTTCGTTACTGAGCCATACAAGCCTCTTATTAATGGCGTGGTTACCTTCGGCGCGGGCCACTTTTATGTGTCCCAGTCAGACAAAGGCGGCGTAGTATTTGGTGGTGATATTGACGGCTACAATACTTACGCTCAGCGCGGTAACTTGCCTGTGTTTGAAGACGTTATTGCCGGTGGTTTAACTATGATGCCATGTTTGTCTCGCCTTAAGTTGCTACGTAACTGGGGTGGTGTGATGGATATGTCGATGGACGGCTCACCCATTATTGATGTTGGCCCAATTGACGGTTTATACCTCAACACGGGTTGGTGTTACGGTGGCTTTAAGGCCACACCTGCCTCGGGTTATTGTTTTGCGCATACTATTGCCAATGACGAAGCCCACGAACTTAACAAAGCTTATACCCTAGATCGTTTTGCCAAAGGCTACACGATCGATGAAAAGGGTATGGGTCCATATCCGAAGGCGCACTAATTATGATTAGAATTAATTGCCCCTATTGTGGCGAACGTGAACATAGCGAATTTACCTACGGTGAAGACGCCACTCGTGCCACCCCAGATAACGACGCTCCGATGGAGGAGTGGAACAAGTTTGTTTATGAGCGGGATAACCCAGCTGGTGAACACATTGAATATTGGCATCACGCGTTTGGTTGCAGAGCTTGGTTAAAAGTTCAGCGCAACACCTTAACGCACGACATTTCATGGGTGGGTTTGCCCCATGAAAATCCGGAGGCTACATCATGAGCGGATTTAGACATGGCGCTGGCCGTTTAGGCGATGCCCAACTCAATTTTACCTTTGATGGTAAACCCATGCTTGCACGCGCTGGCGACACAGTGGCTTCGGCCTTGTTGGCCAATGGCGTAGAAGTGGTTGGGCGTAGTTTTAAGTATCACCGCCCACGTGGTGTGACTTCAAGTGGTCCAGAAGAAACCGGTGCATTGGTCACTATCGGATCTGGTGGCAAAGCCGACCCTAACGCCCGTGCAACCATGGAACCTGTTACCCAGGGTTTGGAAGTGTTTTCTCAAAACTGCTTTCCGTCTCCAAAATTTGACCTAATGTCGATTAACGGTTTGGCCGGTGCAGTATTGCCTGGTTCATTGTTCTCTGCGGGTTTCTACTACAAGACCTTCATGTGGCCAGCGGCCCTTTGGTACAAGTTTTACGAGCCTTCTATCCGTGCTGCGGCCGGTATGGGCGTACCGCCTAAGGTTGCTGACCCAGACATTTATGACCGCATCCAGATGTTCTGTGATGTTGCTGTTGTAGGTGGTGGTTCCGCTGGTTTGACTGCCGCCTTGAGTGCGTCTCAAAGTGGTTTACGGGTCGTCATTTTTGACGAGCATAACGACCTTGGTGGTCAGTTGCTTAACGAAGCAAACAGCGACGCCAACGCCGACTTAGAGCAATGGCGCAAAGACACCATCGCTGCCTTAAAAGCTGCCGATAACGTGACTGTATTGGAACGTGCGGTATGCTGGGGTCGTTTTGATGGCAACATGCTTGCTGCACACCAAAGTGTAGATGGCAAAGTACGTCAGAACTACATTAAGGTACAAGCCAAGAAAATCATCATCGCTGCGGGTGCCATTGAACGTCCACTAGTGTTTGGTAACAACGACAAGCCTAATGTTATGTTGGCCTCTGCCGCACGCCGTATGCTGAACCATTACGGTACTGCAACGGGTAAAATGTTGGCAGTATTCACTAACAACGACAGTGCTTACCAAACTGCATTTGACTACTCAGATGCTGGCATTCAGGTTTCTGCTGTAGTTGATAGCCGCCAATACCCAAGCCAAGCCTTGGTAGATGGCTGTCAATCTCGTGGCATTACCCTTCATACTCAAGCCGTAGTAACAGAAGCCAAAGGTTGGCAGGCAGTGCGTAGTATTGAAATTGCAGACCTTGCCGCTAACGGTCAAAGTGTTCGCAATCGCCGCCGTGTTGCTTGTGATGTTCTAGCCCACTCTGGTGGTTGGACGCCGCAGGTACAAATGGCTGCACACGGTGGTAAGCCACCTATTTATGACAAGACCATTGCTGCTTTTGTAGTGGGCGACCAAGCTCCAGACACTTATTCTGTAGGTGCTGCTGAAGGCGAAAACGGTTTGTTAGCCGGTGTTGCTCAAGCGTTAGAAGCTGCTAAGGCTGCTTGTGCAGAATTAGGCGGTACTGCTGGTTCTGTAACGCCGCCACCACAAGATCGCGATGGCGCAACTAACATTGTTCCATTATGGAGCGTGCCTGCTAAAGGTAAGCAGTTGGTTGATATCCAACACGACGTTACCGCTGCAGACGTGGTTCAGTCTCACAGTGAAGGTTTTGTGTCGGTAGAGCACCTTAAGCGCTACACCACATTAGGTATGGCCAACGACCAAGGCCGTACTTCTAACGTTAATGCGCTGGCCATTATGGCCGAGTGTCGCGGTATAAGCATTGCCGAAGCCGGTACTACACGTTTCCGTGCTCCTATTGCCCCTGTGTCTATGGGTGGTTTTGCGGGCCGCGAAATTGGTAAGCACTTTAAGCCTGTGCGTCGTACACCGATGCAAGAATGGCACGAAAATGCTGGTGCAGTATTTGTTCAAGCCGGTATGTACATGCGTCCTCAGTATTACCCACAAGCGGGTGAGACCATTGACGATGCATACGAGCGTGAAACTGCTCATGTACGCCAAAAAGTAGGTATTTGTGATGTTACTTCTTTAGGTAAGATTGAAATTGTTGGCCCAGACGCAGCCGAGTTCCTCGACCGTGTTTACATCAACATGTTCAGCACCCTTAAAGTAGGCAAAGCACGTTATGGTGTAATGCTACGTGAAGACGGTATCGTTTATGATGACGGCACCACCTCTCGTTTTGCAGACGATCGTTTCTTTATGACCACAACCACGGCCAAAGCTGGCCCAGTGATGGCTTATTTAGAGCGTTGTTTAGAAATTGATTGGCCAGAATTAAAAGTACGTGTGAGTTCGGTGAGTGAACGTTGGGGTGCCATGGCTGTTGCCGGCCCTGATTCACGTGCCACTTTAACTGCAGCCTTCCCATCGGTAGACTTTAGCAACGAAGCCTTCCCATTCATGGGTGTAGTTCATGCGGAACATAACGGTGCCAAGATGGTTATCTTGCGTATTAGTTTCTCTGGCGAAATGGCCTACGAAGTGTACGCCACCTCAGAGCATGCGACTGACATCTGGCAAACTATTGTTGATGCCGGTCAGACATACGATATCGTACCTTACGGTCTAGAAACTCTTGGCGCATTGCGTATTGAGAAGGGCCACGTAACCGGTGCCGAGCTTGATGGTCGTGTGACCTTAGGCGACGTGCACATGGACGGTATGGCTTCTAAGAAGAAATGGTTCGTAGGCAAGAACTTGAAAGAGCGTGAAGGTATGATACATCCTGATCGTCCGCAGTTGGTTGGTTTGAAGTCGGTAGATCCGCGCACACCAATCTCTACGGGTTCAATCTTGGTGTCTGAGCCTAACGCTACAGCCGGTGCGGACAAGCAAGGTTGGGTAAGTTCTATGACCTACAGTCCTGAACTTGGCAACTTTATTGCGCTTGGTTTCTTACGCGGTGGTAAAGACCGTATTGGTGAGCGTCTATATGCCGCGTATCCAGTAAAAGGTAAAAATGTTGAAGTGGAAATTGTAAGTAACCACTTTGTTGATCCAACTAACGATAGGGTGAAAGGCTAATGGCTGGTGCATTAAACGGGCATTTTGAAATGCCACAAACTTTCGCCGCAGTCACCATCGACCTAACTGCCACTAACATGTGGCAGCTCGAAGGCTGCGATAATGTAGACGCACAAGTAGCAACCATTACTGGAATGGCTATACCTGCACAAGGTCAAGTGACCGTGCAGGGCGATGAACGTTTAGTATGGGGTGGTCGTGACCGCTACTTGCTAACCACAAATCGCTCAGACCTAACCGATGGTGACGGCGTTTACGCAACGGATCAAACCTATGGTAAGACGCAATTGTTGATTACTGGTGAAGATGCACGTGCTTTATTGGCCCGTGGTTTACCACTGGATATTAGCGAAGGTCAGTTTGCTATTGGTGAAGTTCAACACAGCCACATTAACCACATTGGTGTTAGCGTAATCCGCAACAATGATGTTGGTGGTCAACCACAGTTTGAAGTATGGGTGATGCGCGGTTTCGCCAAATCCCTTACGGAATTCTTGGTTCACTCGGCGCACACGTTACGTTAAAAACGTGAGCCATCCCTCGTTCCCATGCTCCGCGTGGGAACGTACGCTGGTAGAAATTTAGATTCCCACGCAGAGCATGGGAACCAGAAACAAAGGCCGGTAATAGTTTCTATTAATAGCGACTATGCTGGCTTTTTAATTTACGGGCCTTGGTTTCCGTGCCAAGATCCGACCACGATGAAAATATTATTAGGAGGCCCCATGGCTGGCTTATTACCCAATGTAGATCCAGATGGATTGTTAGAATACTCGGTGGTTTATACCGACCGTGCCCTTAATCACATGTCACAGTCTTTCCAAGGCGACATGCGTTATATTTCCACTACGCTTAAAAACGTTTATGCAGCAGACCAAGTAGCTATAGTGCCTGGCTCTGGTACTTTTGGTATGGAAGCCGTGGCCCGCCAATTTGCCACCGGCAAAAAGACCTTAGTCATCCGCAATGGTTTCTTTAGCTTCCGTTGGACCCAGATTTTAGAAATGGGCAGCATTGCTGCAAGCTCCACTGTGCTTAAAGCACGTCAAGCGCAAACGGGTGATGCTGAAGCTTTCGCACCAGCGCCTATTGAAGAAGTACTAGCCACTATTGCTAGTGAAAAGCCAGATGTTGTGTTTGCTCCACACGTAGAAACTTCATCGGGAATGATTTTACCAAATGACTACATTAAAGCCGTAACCGACGCAGTTCACGCCGTGGGCGGTATCTTCGTACTCGACTGCATTGCTTCTGGTTGCCTATGGGTCGACATGAAGGCCATGGGCGTTGACGTGCTAGTCAGCGCGCCACAGAAGGGCTGGAGTGGTTCGCCTTGTTGTGGCCTAGTCATGTTGGGTGAGCAGGGCGTTGCGGCCCTAGAAGCGTCTACCAGCACCAGCTTCGCGTGTGACCTTAAAAAGTGGCGCGACATTATGGCAGCCTACGAAAACGGCGGCCATGCATACCACGCCACTATGCCTACGGACTCCATTGCTTCATTTGCCGCAGTAATGCGCGAAACAGAAGACTATGGCTTCGATAAGGTAAAAGCAGAGCAACAAGAACTCGGCGACGCGGTGCGTGCATTGCTAACCTCTAAAGGCATTAAGAGCGTAGCCGCCGAAGGTTTTGGTGCGCCGGGCGTAGTGGTGAGCTACACCTCAGACGCTAACATCCAAAACGGCAGCAAGTTTGCTGCCCTTGGTATGCAAATCGCCGCTGGCGTACCACTAGTGTGCGACGAACCAGAAGGCTTCCGCACCTTCCGTTTGGGTCTGTTCGGTTTGGACAAACTGCATAACGTAGGACGTTCAGTAGCCTCCTTAGATGCAGCGCTAGACCAAGTGCTTTAAGGCTTTTAGCCTGAAGTAACTAAAAGCCCGCTAATGCGGGCTTTTTAATGCCTGTGTCTCGTTCCCACGCTCTGCGTGGGAATGTGCTGGTGCTGGGGTGGTTCCCAAGCAGAGCATGGGAACTAGGGTTTAAAACATACCCAAATCCAACCCTCCAGCCATATACTGGCCTAGCTCAAAGCATTGGTCGCTAAAGGTATCCTGCCAATCACCTTTACACAGCAACACTGGCTGCGCCAAGTTCCAACGTAACCCCGTGCAAATAGACGCTACAGCCCTTTGTGTGCCGGTGCCGTCTAAACCTGCCCGAATCACCAAGGCATAAGGTAGGCCTTGCTTTAACTCGAGCACTGGGTAATAAATTCGATCAAACCAATCTTTGGTGGCTCCCGCCATATATCCAAGATTTTCTGTAGTGATAATGATTACTGCGTCTGCAGCCAACAGCTGTTCTGGCTGGCATTCCAAAGGTGCGATCACGGATACTAAAACGTCGTCGGTTTCTGCGGCAGCGGTGCCATCTACACAGGCGGCTACCATGTTTTGGGTGTTGGGGGATGGTTGATGGGCAACGATGAGTAATGTTTTCTTCATTGAGCCAGTGTAGCAGACCTCGATATGTACTTAATATGGCTATCTGCTAGACTAGCCTTAATCATCAAATATTGAGAGTTTTAACCATGGCACAATTTGTAATCACTTATTTAGGCGGCAATCAACCTGCAACACCCGAAGAAGGCCGCGCCCACTTTGCTAAATATATGCAGTGGATTAAAGACTTAGGTGAAGCAGCTATTAGCCCAATGAACCCTCTTAAAGACACCCATCAAGTGACACCTAATGGCGAAGTATCCACCGGTACGGGTACTAAGATGTCGGGTTATACCATCATTGAGGCAGATTCCATTGAAGCTGCGGTAAAAATCACCCAAGCCTGTCCATTCCTAGATATTGGTGGCACCTTAGAAGTGTCGGAACTCGTACAAATTCCGGGCTAAGCCTGGCCTAAAGGCAAGCCCCATGAAGTTAATACACCTAGCACAAGCAGACAGCGATACCCGCTATTACCTTAACATTGATGTTGCCACTGCGACGGTTATTGAACTGGGTATGGGCAATCGTTATGAGTTACTTAAACAGAGCAAAGCCGAAAAATTAACCGGCGCACAAGGCTGGCATCGGGTACTGATTTCTGTTGGCCAATACAATCATTTGCGGGCAAGTGCCTTGGTAAAAGGTAGTTGCTGATGAGAAACTCGTTGCCGTATAAAATATGTTGGAGACGCTTGTGCCTAAAGCAGAAAAACTCAATTACGTAGAATACCCAGCACGCGACTTAGTGGCCACCAAAGCATTTTTCGCGCACGCCTTTAACTGGGAATTTGAAGACTATGGCCCAGATTATTGTGCTTTTTTCAATCAAGGTTTAGATGGTGGTTTTTATAGTTCTGATGTTTGCTCTACGGCCAAAGAGGGTAGCGCACTATTGGTGCTTTTGAGTGAGGATTTAGAAGCCACGCAAGCGAAGGTAAAAGCTGCAGGCGGCACCATTATACGGGATATCTTTGACTTCCCAGGCGGAAGGCGATTTCACTTTACCGAACCCAGTGGCAACGAGCTGGCCGTATGGTCTTTACCCCTGTGTGAAAAGCCCATGCCCGAAGTAGTGCCAAGCACAATACCCCCGACAAACGCAGAGAGCTTTCGCTTCATTGGCGGGTTTAATGATATTTTTATCGTCATTGCTTGTGCTTTGCTGCTGTTTTCGTCTTTTTGGGCCAGTCGAGAATTGGTCAGCGATAGCGTTGGTTTAGCCGTATTTGCAGCCTTGTCCTGGGGCTTAGCAGAATTTTTTGTACGCCAACGGAATATGGTCTTGCCGGCCATTGCCTTACTTGCCGCCTTTGTGGGCAGCGTGTTTTTCTTTGCTATTTCGCTTTATATGCAGGATTTAGGCTCGTCTCTTATCGTTGCCACAGTCGCCGCTACGGTTGCGGCTTATGCCCATTGGTGGCGATTCAAGGTACCCATGACGATCGCCGTGGGCGTGGCGGCCGCCATAGGCCTGGTGATGGTGCTCATTGTGGAACTCGTACCCCTTGCAGAAAACTATTTGCTGCTCATGCTTTTTGTTGCCGGCGTACTCACTTTTGCATTGGCCATGTACTGGGATGCGTCTGATACGGACAGGCTGACAAATAGGTCGGATGTGTCCTTTTGGTTACACATCCTATCGGCACCTTTGGTAACACACCCCCTGTTTGCTAATTTGGCGGCGCCACAAAATGAGGCGTATCTAATGAGCACGCTAGTTATTTTGGTGTGTTATCTATTGATCACCATAGTGTCTCTTGTCATCGATCGTCGCGCCTTTATGGTGTCTTCCCTAGTTTACGTGCTCTATGCCCTCGGTAATCTTTTGCATACCTTTGGCAGTGATGATATTGGTTTGGCGTTAACCGGGGTGTTAGCCGGCAGCGCTTTATTGCTGTTGGCGTCATTCTGGAATTCTGCACGTGCAGTTATAGTTAACAAGCTGCCAATGAGCATTCGTTCTTGGGTGCCTGCGGTTATGTAGGGCGGGGCACCTTATTTAACCTAGGGCACCACCATGGCCTTTAACACATGCCAAAAAACTCAACTGAACTTAGCCTTCAAACTACAATTAATAAGCCTTTATGGAGACTATGCATGCAGACTAAGGCACAAGATTTTTACAACCTTCATCAGGTAGGCGCTGCTTTCGTAATGGCCAATGCTTGGGATGCCGGTAGCGCGGCAATTTTAGCCGCTGCGGGTATAGAGGCTATAGGCACCACCAGCGCGGGTGTTGCCTATAGCCGAGGCGTGGCCGATGGGCAGCTGGATTTTGTATCGGCGTTAGAAAAAACGCGGGAAATCTGTCAGGCCGTCGCAACGCCCGTAAGCATGGATGGTGAAAACCTGTACGCAGATTCAGCGGAGGCCGTATTCGATAACATGCAGCGGGTTATTGCCACAGGTGCGGTGGGTGCTAGCATAGAAGACTATTCTAAAGATCCCCTGCAACCTTTGTATGATCTTGACTATGCCACCGAGCGAGTTGTCGCAGCTAAGCGCGCAAGCCAAGCCGTTGACTATCCAATCACTCTTACGGCTAGAGCCGAATGCTATCTAACGGGCCATCCAGACCCCTTTGCCGAAGCCGTCAAGCGGGTTAATCATTATCGCGAAGCTGGGGCCGACTGTGTGTTTGTGCCAGGCATCAAAGATATAGCTACTATTACTGCATTAGTACGCGAAGTGGACGCCCCGGTGAGTGTAGTGATGGGCCTTGTAGGCACGCCAGTGACGGTGTCACAGCTGCAAGACGCAGGTGTAGCACGCATTAGCGTTGGCGGCTCCTTAGCCCGTGCAACTTTTGGTATGGTGCGTAGGGCCGCAGAAGAAATGCTGCAAGAGGGCAGTTTTACATTCTCACAACAACAAATCCCCGATGTGGAGCTGTGCCGTTTGTTTCGGGCCTAAGGACTGTTCCCATGACTTTACGTCATTGCGAGGGCCGTAGGTCCGTGGCAATCCATAGATCGCTGGGATGGACGAACTAGGTAGCCAAAGTATGCAGGCCACACTCCCGACCAGCTTCGGCCTTAGTCGGGTCGAAGTAGCGGACTTCGTCTGGCAAACCGTGTTGGGCCAAATAAGTCTGCATGTCGTCTAAACTCCAATCCAATAACGGCGACACCTTGATTATGCCATTGGGCCCATGGGCTACGGTGTCCATTTGCTGGCGTAGTTGGCTTTGTTCACGCCTTAAGGCCGTGAGCCATATTTCGGGTGCAAGTTCGGTCATGGCGCGTTTAAAGGGCTCTAGTTTGAACTGCTCGGTGAATTCTGCGTGGGCTGGGTCATCTATGGTGGGAATGCCGCCCATTATCGCGTCTCGCCTTGCAGCGCTCACCGTAGGCGTATACACCACAATGTTTAAATCCAACTGTTTGATGACCTTATCAGCAAACTCATAGGTTTGCGGCATGTTGTAGCCTGAGTCTATCCACAATACTTGGGTGGAAGGAGACACTTGCTTCACCATGTGCAATAACACGGCTTCTTGTGGGCCAAAATTAGTAGTGACTAAGGTTTTCCCTCCGAGGCCTAGTGCCCACTCTACTACTTCTTGAGCGCTACCCGAGGCAAGTTGCTGGTTGGCTTTTGCCAAGTCCAGCTGACCTAAATCATCATTGGCAGCCTTGCTGGAAGCAAGTTTGAGTTCTGACACCATACCCGCCGCAACCGTGGCGTGAGTGATTTTGTCAATCAGAATGAAACCACCTAGTCCTTTGCTTTTGCTAAATTCAGATACTGGAATAGGTGCATCTAAATAGACTTCCACTAAACCAATTTCGTTAAGCTGTAAATCTGAGGCTAACCGTTGCTCTAGGGTATTTACATCCACTTGGTGGTGAATGTTTTTAATACGAGCATTAATACGTTTACCCCCTAGCTTTAACTCATAATCACGGCTCAAACTTAGCGGCTGTTGGTCCATCCACACCAAATTGGCAGTGAATTGTTGGCTGCTGGTAGTGTGATTAGCGCTTTCTACATGCACTAGCGTATCGCCGCGGGAAATATCAATTTCATCCGTTAAGGTTACCGTAATGGCCATGGGCGCAAACGCCTGTTGTAAGTCACCGTCGGCGGTGACTATTTTTTCAATGTGGCTGGTGTGGCCAGACGGCAACACTTTAACGGCGTCACCTGGCTTTACACTGCCGGAGGCAATAGTGCCGCAATAGCCACGGAAGCTGGCATTGGGGCGGTTTACGTATTGCACGGGTAACTGCCAGTCGCCTTGAGTCAGATCGGTGCCGGTATCTAAATCTTCTAACAAGTGCATCAAAGACGGGCCCGTATACCAAGACATTTGTGAACTTTCGTCCACCACATTGTCTCCAGTCAGAGCTGACACAGGCACAAAGTGAATGTTGGGTAGGTCTAAACTACTAGCAAACTCTAGGTAGTCCTGTTTTATTTGTTGGTATACACCTTCATCGTAGTCCATTAGGTCCATTTTATTGACTGCAACTACCACGTGTTTAATACCGAGTAACGATACAATAAAACTATGTCGGCGGGTTTGTGTAAGCAATCCTTTACGCGCATCAACCAAGATGATAGCAAGGTCACAGTTAGATGCACCCGTCGCCATGTTGCGCGTATATTGTTCATGTCCAGGAGTGTCGGCAATGATAAATTTGCGTTTGGCGGTGGAAAAATAGCGGTAGGCCACATCAATGGTAATGCCTTGCTCGCGTTCGGCTTGGAGGCCGTCTACTAGCAATGCTAAGTCTAATTCGCCACTGTGTTGGCTACCATTGGCAACGTTCTTAATTGCAGCTAAGTGATCTTCGTAGACCAGTTTGCTGTCGTGCAGTAAGCGGCCGATTAAGGTGGATTTGCCGTCATCTACACTGCCACAAGTGAGCAGGCGCATAAGACTTTTGTTTTCATGCTGTTGTAGGTATGCATGAATATCTTGTTCGATGAGTTGGCTTTGATGACTCATTAGAAATAGCCCTCCGCTTTTTTAAGTTCCATGGATCCTGCTTGGTCGGCGTCGATAAGTCGACCTTGGCGCTCTGATGTTGTGGCCAAGAGCATTTCTTGAATAATTTCTGGCAAGGTGTTGGCAGTAGATTCAATGGCTCCCGTCAGTGGGTAACAGCCTAAGGTTCTAAAGCGTACCGATTTTTGCTCGATGGTTTCGTTGGCAGCTATCGGCATACGTTCGTCATCTACCATAATGTCTATGCCATCACGGTTTACTACTGGGCGTTTGGCGGCAAAGTACAATGGCACAATATCAATTTGTTCCATATAGATATATTGCCACACATCTAGCTCAGTCCAGTTAGAGATAGGGAAAACACGAATGCTTTCGCCTTTGTTAATGCGCGTATTAAACAAGTTCCATAATTCTGGTCGTTGGTTTTTAGGGTCCCAGCGGTGTTCTTTGGAACGGAAGGAGAATATGCGTTCTTTAGCGCGAGAACCTTCTTCGTCGCGGCGTGCACCCCCAAAGGCGGCGTCAAACCCGTAGTGGTCGAGGGCTTGTTTTAGACCTTGGGTTTTCATTACATCGGTATGAACTTTAGAGCCGTGGGTAAAGGGGCTAATGTCCATGGCTAAACCGTCTGGATTAATGTGGGTAATGAGTTCCATGCCAGATTCAGCAACGGCCTTTTCGCGGAAGCTAATCATGTCTTTAAATTTCCACGTGGTATCTACGTGCAAAAGTTTGAAAGGGGGCGGTGCGGGATAAAAAGCTTTTTTAGCTAGGTGCAACATCACCGATGAGTCTTTACCTATAGAATAAAGCATTACTGGGTTATTGAACTCGGCTACGACTTCACGCATGATATGAATGCTTTCAGCCTCCAGTTGCTTAAGGTGACTAAGGCGAGCTTTAGTTATACTGCTCATGGCGATATGCTCCGGTGAAATTAATTGGCACCATCTGTATTCATAGACTGGCTCCATGGATTGGGGGCAGTATGCCACTACTTTTTTAAAAGAAAAAGTAATAAAAAACTTAAACGTTATTCTATTTAGTTATATAAACTTTAAATAACTATCCCGGAGAAGGGCTCATGTCTGATAAAAAATCGGTTTCAATCACTCTAGTGGATTATCAAGATCTGCAACAACTGTCTTTGTTAATAGAACAATTAAGCGCTTATGCAGTTGATGATATGGGCGGCGGTCAGGACCTGTCTGCAGAGGTTAAACAGCGGTTATTGCAGGATCTGCCTCAGCAAAAACAAAATTTTAGTTTCTTAGCATGGGTGGGGAACGAATGTGCAGGGTTAGCCAATTGCCTGTGGGGTTACTCTACTTTTGCGGCCATGCCCCTGGTAAATATCCACGATTTAGCGGTACAAAAAGAGTTCCGAGGGTTGGGTATTAGCACTGCTTTGTTACAGGCTGTAGAAGATCACGCCCAGACAAAAAAATGCTGCAAAGTCACCCTAGAAGTATTGGGAAATAACCACATTGCTAAAGCGTCCTACAAGAAATTTGGCTTTAAAGCATACGAGCTTACGCAGGGTGCAGGTAAAGCAGAATTTTGGCAAAAATACCTGTAATATGCGCGCTATAAGCAAACACCGAACACAATTTGGTGCATTGGTTGTTGTGCAAAAATAGTGTGATCCACTATTTTTGTTTAAAACTCATTTATCTGGAAATGAACTGTGAAATTATCTTCTTTTGGTCAAAAGTTTAGCGGCGATGCGGGTATTACTGTATTAATGGATGACATTACTAGTGCCCTAGCTAGTGGCCGCGACATGATCATGATGGGTGGCGGAAATCCGGCTAATATTCCAAAAATAGAGACGATTATGCAGCAACGTCTACAAAAATTAGCTAATGACCCAGTTGCAGTGCGCAGCTTATTAGGTAGTTATGACCCGGCCCAAGGCAATACAGGTTTAATAGACGCCTTAGCTCACCTGTTCAGTAAAAAGTTAGGCTGGCCCGTTACGCGTCGTAATATTGCGCTTACCAACGGCAGCCAATCTGCATTCTTTATGTTATTTAATATGCTGGCTGGAGAGTTTAAGGATGGTAGTTATAAACAGATTCAGCTGCCTATGGCGCCGGAATATATTGGTTACGCCGATGCAGGTATTGGCAACCGTTTGTTTACTGCGGCGCACCCTAATATTGAAGAATTAGAGCAGCGTCAATTTAAGTATCGTGTAAAATTTGATGATTTGCATGTAGGGCCCAATACGGGTGCTATTTGCGTATCGCGGCCCACCAATCCCACAGGTAACGTGATTACCGATGACGAGGTAGAGCAGCTAGATGCTTTGGCTAAAGCTAATAAAGTGCCGTTGATCATTGATGGCGCTTACGGCATTCCTTTTCCTGGCCTTATTTACACACCAGCCACGCCGTTTTGGAACGACAACACCATTGTATGTTTAAGCTTATCTAAGTTTGGTTTGCCGGGTGCTCGTACAGGTATCGTGGTAGCCAATGAAGAAACCATTCAAACTATTACAGGCATAAACGCCATTATTAACTTGGCCAGTGGTAGCTTTGGGGCGGCGCTTACCACAGACATGATTGCTACGGGCGAGATTATTGATTTAAGCCAAAAAGTGATCCGTCCCGCCTACGAACAGCAATTGGCTTTTGCACAAAAAACCTTACATCAAGTGATGGACCCTAACATCCCATATGCCATGCACAAACCAGAAGGGGCTATGTTTCTTTGGTTGTGGTTTAAAGACATGCCCATCACTAGCCAAGAACTGTATATACGGCTAAAAGAACAGGGTGTTATTGTGGTTTCTGGCCATAATTTCTTTGTAGGCATTGAGGACGGTTGGCAACATCAGCACGAATGTATCCGTATCAACTATGCAGCCCAATCCCCTGAGCGCATTGCTAAAGGATTGCAGATTATTGCCCAGGAAGTTGGTAAAGCGTATCTAGGTTAAAATTTACTGTATTTAAAGTTGTTTTGGCTCTATTCAGCGAGCTAAAAAAGCAGTATTGTGGCGGCCTGAAGATAAGCATTTATGGTGGAGATACGCGCCATGTTGCAAGAAATAAAAGCCAGTTGGGCCCTGCTGTTAGGCATCGGATTTATCATGGTAGGCAACGGCCTACAAGGTACATTGCTGGGCGTACGCGCCAGCTTGGAAGGGTTTGAAACCTTTACCACGGGCATCGTCATGTCATTCTACTTTTCGGGCATGTTAATTGGCAGTATTGTTACGCCAAAACTAGTGTCTCGGGTAGGCCACATACGTGTATTTGCCGCGCTTGCTTCTACAGCCTCCATCGCTATTCTATTGCATAGTATTTATGTTAATCCCTACACATGGAGCTTAATGCGGCTCACCACAGGGATCTGTTTTTCTGGTTTGTTTGTGGTCACAGAAAGTTGGCTTAATGACAGGGCGAGTAACGAAAATCGTGGTGCTATATTGTCTGTGTATATGGTGGTGGTAACCCTAGGTATGGGTAGTGGCCACTTGCTGCTTAACGTGGCAGACCCGGCCAGCACCGAGCTGTTTATTCTTATTTCTGTCATTATTTCTTTTGCATTAGTCCCCATTTTGCTTACTGCTCGTCCGGCACCTGCGTTTGATCAGAGCGTAAGTATGTCAATATTTACCTTGTATAAAGTGTCGCCTTTAGCGGTCATTAGTAATGCACTTACAGGGGTTGCGCACGGCACGGTGTTTGGTCTGGGTGCTATTTACGGTTTGCAAAAAGGTTTTGATAACAGTTTGGTAGCCATGTTTATGGCTTCGTTTTTATGGGGTGGGTTTTTGCTGCAATGGCCCATTGGTTGGTTGTCCGACAAATATGGCCGCCGTGGTGTCATGCTTATTAATGCGATGGTGGCGGTGATGCTGTGTTTGTTAGCAGCCGTTTGGGATCATTCCAGTAGGAGTTATATTCCGCTGATTATTATAGTGGGTGGTTCGGTGATGCCCATGTACTCCCTATGTATTGCTTACGCCAGTGATCGCTTGTCTCCAGAACAAATTGTATCGGCCAGTGGCGCTATGGTGATGGCTGCCGGTATTGGCCTAAGTATTGGGCCTATTTTAGTGGCGTTTGCCATGTCTAAATTTGGGCCAGATGTATACTTTGTAGGTATAGCGCTGGCCTTTGTGGCCATTGCTTTAGCGGTATTAAACAGCATGCGTTACCGAGAAGTGACTCCGGAAGATGTGGAAGAACAGTCGCCTATGTTAGCAGCGGGTGTGATTGGTACGCCTATTGCTGCCTTTGCCGCGCCTGATGCAGAAGACTATGCCGTGGCGTTAGAAGAAGACGAGCTAGAGCAGCTGGACGATATTGAAGAATGGGCTCAGGCGCCTATGGCAGGCCCAGAGCTAGCTGTTCCAGATCCAGACGAAGCCACAGAAGAAGATCACTATTAATCAATCTAACCCAATAAAACCACCGGTTTGATGTTGCCAGAGTTTGGCGTATACACCACCTTGGTCTAGCAACTCTTGATGACTACCTTGTTCGATGATCTTGCCTTCGTCGATGATCACTAATCGGTCCATAGCCGCAATAGTGGATAAACGATGGGCAATGGCAATCACCGTTTTACCTTTCATGAGGCGGTTTAAACTGGTTTGTATGGCGGCTTCTACCTCCGAATCTAGCGCAGAAGTCGCTTCGTCTAATACTAATATGGGTGCATTTTTAAGCAGTACACGCGCAATGGCAATACGTTGGCGCTGGCCTCCTGAAAGCTTTACCCCACGCTCGCCCACTTGAGCCATATAGCCTTTGTTGCCTTTAGGATCTACTAGATCATCAATAAAAATGTCAGCTTCGGCTTGGCGGCAGGCAGTCATCAGCTCTTCGTCTGTGGCATTAGGTTTTCCGTAAACAATATTTTCTCTTACCGATCTGTGTAATAGAGAGGTGTCTTGAGTCACCATACCAATGGCAGCGCGCAGGCTGTCTTGAGTAACTTGGCTGATATCCTGTCCATCAATACGAATATGACCCTCTTCTAAATCATAAAACCGCATGAGCAAGTTGACTAAAGTCGACTTTCCAGCCCCAGAGCGACCCACTATGCCTACTTTTTCTCCTGCCTTTATGGCTAAGCTTAACGACTCAATAACACCTTCGTTTTTACCATAGTGAAAGCACACGTTATCAAAATCGATACGCCCATCTGCAACGTTTAGTAGCTGATCAGTATGGTTTTCCACGGCAACAGGCTGAGCTAAGGTTTGCATTGTGTCTGCCACGGTGCCTATGTTCTCGAATAACTCGCTGACTTCCCACATAATCCAATCCGACAAACCTTGCAGACGCAAAGAAAGGGCTAGCCCTACGGCTATGATGCCTGGGCTTACACTGTCATTTAGCCAAAGATAAATACCCGTGGCTGCAGTGGTTAAAATAAGTAAGTTGTTGAGGGTTGTGAGAATAACATCCATATACGTACTTAAGCCCATCATACGTCTAACGGTGAGCATAAAACGCTGCATGGAAGACTTAGCATACATGGCTTCTTTTTGCGTGTGGGCATACAGCTTCACAGTGGAAATATTAGTATAGCTGTCTACAATACGGCCCGTCATTTCAGACCGTTGGTCGGCCTGTGCTTGAGCCGCTGCTTGAAAACGGGGCATAAAATAGGAGGCTAATGCAATGAATGAAACTAGCCAAAGGGCCATGGGTATTGCCATGCGCCAATCGGTATAACTTAGCAACGCCAGCATGGATAACAAATAAACAGCCACGTAAGTAAAGGTGTCACACAGTTTTAGAACTGTGTCTCTCACCGCTAGGGACCCTTGCATCACCTTGGTGGCTAAGCGACCAGCAAAATCATCTTGATAAAATCCCATGCTCTGCTTAAGTAAATAGCGGTGGGCCATCCAGCGTACACGCATAGGCAAGTTGCCCATTAAAGTTTGCAGACGAGCTAAGTTATTGAATAAAATAATAATGGGCATGACAAACAGTAGTAAGCCGCCTATAAACCATAAGGTATCGCCTTGATCTTGTATAAAGGTGGCTCTGTTCTGTTCGCTCAACCAATCAACTAAACGCCCCATAAAGCCATAAATGAGCACCTCTAAGGCGGCAAAGGTGCCAGAGGTTAAAGCCAATAGTAATAGGTAGCCCTTCATGTCTCCACAATAATGCATACAAAAACGCCATACACCACGAGGTGGTTGAGTGGGTTCTGCTGGTGGGTAAGGATCAACTAAATTTTCAAAAAACTTCAGCATGTTATCGGCATATCCGTTGCTAACTTAGTAGCTCTAGTTTAAAAGGGAGTCTGTTTTAGCCGCCATAATAAAATCATTGCGGTGTAGCCCATTAATGGTATGGGTCCACCAAGTTACCGTCACTTTACCCCATTCAGTCAAAATGGCAGGGTGGTGAAATACTGATTCGGCCAATTCACCTAGTTCATTGGTAAAGGCGAGGGCTAATTTAAAGTTCTTAAACTTATATTGCCGCTGGAGCTGCATTACGCCATCTACCGAGATAGGCGTCCATTGTGGAATTTCAAGTAATAAACTTTTGAGTTCAGTGTCAGATACTGCGGGAGCGTCAGCTTTGCAGGCTTCGCATTGTGATTCGCTTAATTTCATCATTCTTCCAATTTGTTATTGCCAAATAAGCACACGCAGCTGGCTGTTAAGGTTGCCATGGTGATATTGAACATCTTAAGCCGTTTTGGAGAAGATAAAAAGTGGCCCATACCTTTACCAAAGATAACCCAGCACACATTGGTACAGGGGCCCACTAATAAGTAAGCCAGACATACTATAAGATTAACGATTTAAGCGGGGGAACTATTGGGTTAACTCTTGCCATGCTTGATGTTGGCTTAGGTATATCTTACCCGAAAGTTGCTCTGAAAATTGAACTCGTTGAAGACGATCCAGCACCGGGCCTTTAACTTCTGACAAGTGCATTTTAATACCTTTGTCTTGTAAGCGTTGATTAAACTCCAACAAACTTTCTACAGCACTAGAATCAATGTGATTGATGCCCGATGCCATTAAAATTAAATGCTCTATACAGGGGTTTTGGGCTAATAGTTCATTAAGTTGATTATCTAAGTAGCGTACGTTGCCAAAAAACAAGCTTTCATCAATACGTAGGGCAATGACTTGCTCGCACTGTGCCACAGTATGGCGATCTATGTTACGAAAATGCTCGCTGCCTGCAATAGGCCCAACAACGGCTGTATGGGGTCGGCTAGTGCGCCACAACATCAGAGAAATAGTAGCCGCTACGCCTGCCATAACACCTGCTTCTACACCCACAAATAACACCATGCCTATGGTAATCATCATGGCGGTGAAATCGTGTTTGCTATAACGCCATGTAAATTTTATTTCGTGGGGTTCGATGAGTGTTAACACGGCAACAAAAATAGTGGCACCCAATACTGCTTTGGGTAACAAGGCTAAATAGGGCGTAAGGTACAGGCTGGCTAGGGCAATGCCCACTGCCGTGAATACACCTGCCATGGGGGTTTGAGCACCTGCATCAAAGTTAACCACAGAGCGAGAAAAGCCGCCTGTTACAGCAAAACCACCGGAAGCGGCAGAGGCTACGTTGGCCGCACCCAAACCTAGCAATTCATGGTTTGGGTCGATCTGTTGACGACGTTTGTTGGCCAATGTTTGAGCTACGGAAATGGATTCTACGTAGCCAATAAGGCTAATCATAATAGCCGAAGGCATGAGGGTTGAAACCAACAGTCCACTTAATTCTGGCCATGCCAAGGTGGGTAGGCCTGATGGAATATCACCCACCACTTTCACCCCCTGTTGGTCTAAACCTAGACTAGACACCAAAACAATAGAAATGATGACCGCGCTAACGGGGGCCATTTTACTAAGGGCAGACGCGGCTGTTTTGCTCATAAATCGGCTTAACAGCCGAGTTAGGGGTGCGCGAGCCCACCACAAAAACGCAATGCTAGTACCGCCCACTACTACCGTAACTAGGTGAATGTCAGTGCCAAACTGTTGTAGGCCTTGGGCTAATTCAGGCAGGTTATGCCCGCCTAAAGGGATGCCTAAAATGTGTTTAAGTTGGCCTAGAGCGATTAAAATGCCAGCGGCGGTGATAAAACCGGTGACCACAGGTCGGCCTAATAGATTGGCGATAAAACCTAATTTAAACAAGCCCATTAACAGCATCAGCATGCCCGATAGCAGTGCCAAACTCATGGAGAGGGTTAATACGTCTAAACCACTGCTAATATGGGCTAAACCCACGGCGTTGGCTGATAACAAGGAAATAACCGCCACGGGCCCAACGGCTAATGTGCGGCTAGAGCCAAAAAAGGCATAGGCTATTAAAGGAAAAATACTGGCATATAGGCCTGTAGCAGGGGGTAAGCCCGCTAACATAGCATAAGCCAAACTCTGGGGAATCAGCATAATGGTTACGATGAGCGCAGCCATGGCGTCGGCTTGCAGGGCCCCTTTATTGTAGGTTTTGAGCCATATCAATGCAGGAAGCTTTGCGAGCGGGTTCCAGAGTGTTTTTGTCACGGCTATTTATTACTCGCCAATTTGGTTAACAGGAATTTTAATATAAGCAATGCCATTGTCCTCTGCGGGGGGCATATGGCCTGCTCGCATATTAACTTGCACAGAAGGTAACAGTAAACGTGGTGCGCTAAGTTGAGCATCTCGTTTAGTTCGCATGTCTATAAATTCTGCTTTGGTTTTGCCTGCCAAGTGAATATTGTTGGCTTTCGATTGAGCTACCGTGCTCTCCCAAAGGTATTCGCGGCCACCTGGCGCATAGTCATGGCACATAAACAGGCGAGTATCATCGGGCAAGCTTAAAATTCGTTCCATAGACTCGTACAGGGCGGTGGCATCGCCACCTGGAAAATCACATCTTGCAGTGCCATAGTCTGGCATAAACAAAGTGTCACCTACAAAACAAGCGTCGGCCACTAGAAAACTCATACAAGCTGGAGTGTGGCCAGGTGTATGTAATGCTTTTATAGCCATGTTGCCAATCATAATTTCTTCATTAGGGGATAACAGGTGATCGAACTGGCTGCCATTGCGGGCAAAGCCACGTTCTGTATTAAATAAGTTGCCAAAGATGTCTTGTACTTGTGTGATCTGGTCGCCTATGGCTATTTTTCCACCCAGTTGCTCTTGGATATAAGGTGCGCCAGAAAGATGGTCTGCGTGAACGTGTGTTTCTAGTATCCACGCAAGAGTTAAACCTTGTTCTTTAATACGACTAATCACCTTATCTGCAGAATCAGTGCGAGTGCGTCCCATGTTGGCGTCGTAATCTAATACAGAGTCGATCACTGCGCATTGTTTGGTGTCTGGATCAGCAACGATGTAAGTGATAGTAAATGTGGCTTCGTCAAAAAATGCGCTAATAGTTGGTTTTTTCATAGGGCCTCCAATGGGCTTGTTTCATCAATTGTAGGCATTGTACGGTGGTTTATTAGCAAATGCAAATATAGTTATAACCTTATTCTATTTAAGAATAAGCCAGGTGATTTAGATCAATAGGTTGCATTAGTAATGAATTTTGTTAACATGTTAATTAGTATTTGGATTTAACGCTACATTTATGGGCTGTATGTCTTATTTTTTCTATTAGTGATGTGTTTATTTAATACAAAAAGATCTTACCTTTGCTGGGTTAAAGTTTATAATAACCCTCTATCTTAACTGCCAATTTGGAACCTATGTATGTCCACAGACGCTTTTAATGCCCGTGAATTTCGCGACGCCTTGTCATCATTTGCGACAGGGGTGACCGTAGTCACCTGTCTAGACTCAAATGGGACGCCTGTGGGTGCTACCGCCAGCAGTTTTAACTCTGTGTCCATGGATCCTCCACTCATCTTGTGGAGCATTACCAAAGCAGCCTATAGCGCCGATGCTTTTATAAATGCTAAACATTTTGTGGTTAATGTGTTGAGTGATGAACAGGTTGATATTTCTAATAAGTTCGCTCGCAGTGGCACCGATAAATTTGCTGATGTGGCGGTAGAGAAGGGCATTGGCGGCGTGCCTATATTGCCTAACACTATAACGTGCTTTGAATGCGAAGCGTGGGCGACCTATGACGGTGGTGACCATGAAATAATCGTGGGCAAAGTGATAGGCATGCGTAGTACCGCGGGCTCTGGGTTAGTATTTTACCGTGGTGCATACGCTACTGCGGAGGCTATTCCTACCTTGGCGCCAACGGAGACCAATGACGTCAGCCACTTTATCGACAACTACCTATTGTATTACCTGACACGTGCCACTCACCAGATGGGCGAGGAGTTTCATCAGTTAGTTGCAGACGATGGATTAACCACCAAAGAGTGGCGAATATTGGCATGTTTGTATAACGAAAACAGTATGAGCTTAGCGGAACTTGCCAAACGCACTATGGTGGATCAATCTACCTTGCTGGAGCTAGCCATAGGTTTGCAAAAGTACGATATGGCCCGTGTACAGCAGGTTGATGCGGGTACTAAAATCACCGGTACAGCGGCAGGTCAACAGCGTGTAGTGCACTTGATTGCCGATTGTCAAAAGGCAGAACAAAGTGCATTGGAAGGGTTGGATGCCGATGCAGCCGAAACCTTAAAAGGCATGCTGCAACGGATTATTAAAAATACGGATTAAAACATTCCCACGCAGAGCATGGGAACGAGGTTTCGAGGTTTTTCTTCTGATTTTCCTAGTTCCCATGCTCCGCGTGGGAACTCAAATTAAATGCCGTATGTTTGGCTTCTAACGCCTTATACT
>JAQRMV010000024.1:11633-30150 GCA_028598985.1 Gammaproteobacteria bacterium | reverse complement strand
TTCTTTCGGCGGCCATGATGTTACGTTATACCTTAAACCAAGGTGAGGCAGCAGACGCCATTGAAACGGCAGTGAGTGAGGTACTAGATCTAGGTTTGCGTACCGCTGATATCGCCTCCCAGGGCAATCAAACCGTGGATACCAAAACCATGGGTGATGCAGTGGTTTCTGCCCTGGTTAACGGTTAATATTGTTTAGTATCAGTGATGATACTTTGTATTTTTTAATAAAAGGTTTAAAAAAATGAAACGTGTAGGACTTGTAGGTTGGCGTGGCATGGTTGGGTCTGTATTGATGCAACGTATGCAAGAAGAAAACGATTTGCAGTTAATCGAGCCAATATTTTTCACCACATCTCAAGCCGGCCAAGCAGCGCCGGACTTTGGTGTAGACACACCTGTGTTACAAGATGCCCACGATATTGAAACCCTTAAAACCATGGATATTATTATTTCATGTCAGGGCGGTGACTACACAGATCGTGTATTTGGACCTTTGCGTAATGCTGGCTGGAAAGGCTATTGGATTGATGCTGCATCTAGCCTGCGTATGAAAGATGACAGTGTGATCATTTTAGACCCAGTTAACCGTCATGTGATTGATCATGCGTTAGCCCAAGGTAAAACCGATTTTATTGGTGGTAATTGTACCGTTAGCCTAATGATGATGGCCCTAGGCGGTTTGTTTGCAGCTGACCAAATTGAATGGATATCGGCCATGACCTACCAATCGGCTTCCGGTGGTGGTGCACGTCACATGCGTGAGCTATTAAATCAAATGGGCTATATTAATAAATCCGTGTCTGGTGAATTAGCGAATCCTGCATCAGCTATTTTGGAAATCGACCGTAAAGTATCTATAGCCATTAACTCTAATGACAATGATGCTAGTCAGTTTGGTGCCCCATTGGCAGGTAGTTTGATTCCTTGGATTGATTCACAGCTTCCTAACGGCCAGAGTCGTGAAGAGTGGAAAGCGCAAGCAGAGACTAACAAAATACTAGGCCGTCATGAGTCAGGCGATGTTATTTCCGTTGATGGTTTATGTGTGCGTGTCGGTGCTATGCGTTGCCATAGTCAGGCCTTAACCATAAAAATGAAGCAAAACGTACCATTGGATGAAATTGAAGACATGTTAGCTAAAGCTAACGATTGGGTTAAGGTGATTCCTAACGAACGTGATATTACTATGTCAGAACTTACACCTGCCAAAATTACGGGCACCATGAATGTGCCTGTAGGTCGCCTACGTAAATTAAATATGGGCCCTGAATACTTGTCTGCTTTCACCGTAGGTGATCAGCTTTTATGGGGTGCTGCAGAACCTTTGCGACGTATGTTACGGATTTTATTAGCAGCGTAAATGGTGTATCGCTTTAAAAAAGGCGCCTTGGCGTCTTTTTTTGTGGCCGTAAGGCTGCGACAATAGCACTTCACAGGGTTGGAGTAGTACACATGACATCAATTAACATCAAACAGGCCTTAATTCTTGGTTTAACAGGCGTTTTTTTTGCTTCACAAACGCAAGCCATTTCTTTGGGGCAACTTGATCTCGATTCAACCATGCTTCAACCCTTGAAATTACAAGTTGAGTTGGTTGAAATAGGGGACGTATTGCCTGAGTCCATAGCTGCAAAAGTCGCTGGGCCTGCTCAATTTTTGGCTGCGGGGCTGGCCTATCAACCCTGGTATGGGCAGCTCAATGCGAAGGTTATTAATCACGACGACCAGTATTTTGTGACACTAGAAGGGCAGCAGCCTGTACAACAAAAACAACTTGATTTGATGATTGAGCTAGATTATTTGGGTGGCCGGTTGTTAGCTGAATATGCGATTGATTTACCCGCTTTTGTACCCAGCACCACTGTTGAAAATATACCAAAGGCTGAAATAACGCCTGCTTCTGTCATTGTAAAGCCAGGTCAAACCCTGTGGAGAGTGGCGGTTAACAATCGTTCCAAAGGCATTAGCACATGGCAGACACTGATGGCTTTGTACCACATCAACCCAACAGCATTTAAAAATGGCGACATTCGCTATGTATTGGCTAACAGTCGCTTACGATTACCCACTCAAACCGAACTAACATCACTTACCGCTAAGCAGGCCGAGGCAGCTTTTAACGCTGTGATGGGTTCACCAGTAAAGCAAGTCCCCCCATTAGCAAAACAGGTGACTCAACAGCTTGAATTGCAAGCCGATGTAGTAAAACAACAAGAAAAACTAACAGGATTAGCCAGCCAGTCCGAAGCGCTTCAAGCACAGGTTGAAAGTTTGAAGGTGGATAAAAAAGAGGCAATAAAGCAACATCAGTTACTGGTTCAAACCAGCAAGGATCTTGCCCAAGGCGTTGCTGTACAACAGCAAGACATTAAAAATTTAAGCAGTGAAAAGGTTCTGTTACAAACCAATGTGCAGACATTAGATCAGAAATTTGCAGCAACACAAGCCAATTTAAATCGAGCAGAACAAGATTTAACGCGAGTTCAGCATGCATTGGTTGTAGCTCAGGAGCGTGTTGGTTTAGCGCAGCAGTTGAAAGCCAGAACCGATAAAGAGGGACAGTTAGCCCAATGGTTGAATATGGCACAGATGCTAGCCTTATTGTTAGTGCCAGTTGTTTTGATAGCGGGGCTGGTTTGGTGGGTTGTAAGGCGTGGTAGGGCAGTGGTTGCGTATCAGGTGCCGGTTCAAGAAACCACTAATGAGCAACCTGTGGCCTTGGATCCTTTAGATGCTTATGATCAACAAGCGGCTTCAACTGATGAGAAGGTGTATCAAGGCACTCAAAAAATGCACACTGAAGGTATGTCTGAACGTGGTTTTATAGAGCAGCTATTACAAGAACAACCCATAGACAAAACACAGTCGCAAGATCAGGGCTATTTGTCTGTGGATGTGGAAGCCACACTGAGTGGCGAAAGGCAAACCCACGGCATGGCAGATGAACCGGTGGAATATTTGTCCCACGCAGAAGACATGAATACTAAATTAGATTTAGCGCTAAGCTATCAGGCCATGGGTGATATCCCCAAGGCTCAGGCTATTTTGCAAGAAGTAGTTAATCACGGTAGTCCAGAACAGCTCGCGCAAGCGACGGCATTGTTATCCCGCATGAACACAGATTAAATATTAATGACGACTCAGTTTAAAGCCGATCCTTCAGAGTTTTTGCCTGCGGGGTATCAACGTATTGCCTTAGGTGTTGCTTATAACGGCCGCCACTACCATGGTTGGCAGCGCCAGCCCCATGGGCATATCAGTGTTCAAGAAAAATTAGAAGACGCGCTTAGTATGGTGGCAAACCAGCCCATTAAGGTAATGTGTGCTGGCCGTACTGATGCAGGAGTGCACGCTAGTGCTCAGGTAGTGCATTTTGACACCAGTGCTACACGACCTTTACGGGCTTGGACCCATGGCGGCAACATGAACCTACCTGACGATGTAGCGATCCAGTGGGCTCATCCAGTTGAAGAAAGTTTTCATGCGCGTTTTAGTGCTACGGCTAGGCGTTATCGTTATGTTATTTATAACCACCCTATGCGCCCAGCATTAATGGATAAAGAAGTTACCTGGAACTACCGTCCCTTAGATATTTCTGCCATGCAAAAAGCGGCAGATTACCTGATAGGTACCCACGATTTTAGCTCTTTTCGTGCGGCTTCGTGCCAAGCTAATAATCCCGTGCGAACCCTGCATCACCTGCGGGTGATCGCTGCAGGGGACTATATCGTTATGGATGTGCGAGCCAATGCATTTTTGCACCACATGATCCGTAACTTGGCGGGTTTGCTTATGAAAATTGGCGCCGGTGAGGCAGTGCCAGAATGGGCCAAGGAAGTGCTTCTGGCCAAAGACAGGCGTGTTAGTGCTGCCACCGCACCTCCCTATGGGTTATATTTTGTAGACGCAGAATATGATGCAGCTTTTGGTTTGCCTCAACAATCTATCGGGCCTCATTTCTTAAGCCCTTGGATGAATGTATAAAAGAGTACCTCAATAAGCTTATATAGTGCTCCACAAGAACTATTTATCTGCTACCATAAGGCATTCGCTGATGGCATTTAATCGATCAATAACAACGGCTCATTGTGACTCAAACCCGTGTAAAAATATGTGGCCTTCGCCAAGCAGATGATGCAGTGTTTGCTGCACAAGCTGGCGCGGACGCTATTGGTTTGGTGTTTTATCCCCCCAGTCCTCGGGCTGTCGATATTGCCACTGCCGCTGACATAGCGCGCGCCTTACCTCCTTTTGTCTCTTGTGTTGGATTGTTTGTTAACGCCACTGCTGTAGATATAGAGCAAGTTCTTTCCCAGGTGCCCCTTACTTTATTACAATTCCATGGTAACGAAACGCCAGAATTTTGTAATCAGTTTCAGCTGCCCTGGATTAAAGCCATTAGAATGCGCTCAGACATTAATTTACATCAACAAAGGCAATGCTACAGCCAAGCTCAAGGCCTTTTGCTAGACGCGTATAAACCGGGCGTTCCAGGCGGCACAGGTGACCACTTTGATTGGCAGCGTATTCCATCGGACATTGCTTCTGAGGTGGTGTTGGCAGGTGGATTAGATGTACACAATGTGCAGCAGGCAATCGATCAGGTAAAGCCTTGGGCAATTGATGTGAGCGGTGGTGTTGAAAGCCACAAAGGTATTAAAGATCGTGCTAAAATTAGCGCATTTATGGGTCAAGCCAAACCTTATTTAACCGAATAACCATCGCAGCAATTAAGCCGTGATGAAATAAAAGGAACCTCTAGTGACTGAAGCAACAGCATTGCCAGATGCCGATGGCCATTTTGGCCCCTACGGTGGGCGTTTTGTATCCGAAACTCTGTTCGCCGCCTTGGACGAACTACGTGATACCTACGAGCAACTGTGGCAAAGTCCTGAGTTTCAAGCTGAGTTCGATTTAGACATGGCCCACTATGTGGGCCGTCCTTCACCTTTGTACCATGCCAAACGTTTGTCAGACACTTATGGTGGGGCGCAAATATATCTAAAGCGTGAAGACTTGAACCACACCGGGGCTCATAAAATCAATAATACCATTGGCCAAGCTCTGCTTGCCAAACACATGGGCAAGCCTAGAATTATTGCCGAAACGGGCGCCGGTCAACATGGCGTTGCCAGTGCCACTGTTGCGGCTCGTTTAGGTTTAGAATGTGTGGTTTATATGGGCGTTAAAGACATACGCCGACAAGCCCTTAACGTGTATCGTATGAAATTATTAGGTGCAACAGTTATTGGTGTAGATTCGGGTACTAAAACCCTAAAAGACGCAATGAACGAAGCCATGCGTGACTGGGTAACCAACGTGGATAACACCTATTACATTATTGGTACTGCCGCTGGGCCACACCCATACCCTAAGTTAGTCAGAGATTTTCAAAGTATTATAGGGCGTGAAGCACGCCGTCAAAGCATAGAACAGGCGGGTAAGTTACCCGATGCTGTGGTTGCATGTGTGGGTGGTGGTTCTAATGCCATTGGTATTTTCCATCCATTCCTAGATGATAAGGATGTACGCCTAGTGGGCGTAGAGGCTGGGGGCCATGGTGTAGAGTCTGGCCAACACGCAGCGCCTTTATCGGTGGGGACTCCAGGGGTATTGCACGGTAACCGAACTTACCTTATGAGTGATGAAAACGGCCAAATTCAAGATCCCTATTCAATCTCGGCGGGCCTAGATTACCCAGGTGTTGGTCCTGAACATTCCTACTTAAAGGACATTGGCCGGGCCGAATATACCGCCGCTACAGACGAAGAGGCACTTCACTCTTTCCGTGAATTAACCTTGCTTGAAGGTATTATGCCTGCTCTAGAATCAAGCCATGCTGTAGCCCACGGCTGCAAACTAGCGGCCACCATGCGTTCAGATCAAATGGTGGTGATTAACCTGTCTGGTCGTGGTGATAAAGATATACATACCGTCGCTGATATCGACGGCATCGAATTTTAAGGAAATAGATCATGAGTCGTATTGCAGCTTGCTTTGCCGCACTGAAGGCCCAAGGTCGTCAGGCTTTGATTCCATACGTCACCGCAGGTGACCCTAATCCCCAAGTGACTGTGGGCCTGATGCACCAAATGGTGTCAGCAGGTGCCGACGTGATAGAACTGGGCATCCCGTTTTCAGACCCAATGGCCGATGGCCCAGTGATTCAGTTAGCCTGTGAGAGAGCACTTTCACATAACACGTCGCTGGCTATGATTTTATCTATGGTGGCACAGTTTAGGCAGCAAAATAACACTACCCCAGTGGTGTTAATGGGTTACTTAAATACCGTAGAACGTATGGGTTATGACGTATTTGTCAGTGCTGCTAAAGATGCAGGTTTAGATGGTGTTTTGATGGTAGATTTACCGCCAGAAGAAGGGGCGGAATTCACCCAAAAGCTTCGCCAAGTTGGATTAGATGCCATTTTCCTCATTGCGCCAACCACAACAGAAGAGCGTATAAAGAAAATTTGTTCAGTAGGCAGTGGTTATCTGTATTATGTATCCTTAAAGGGGGTCACGGGGTCTGCTGTTATTGACACTGATGCGGTGGCAAAAAAGTTAGCATTAGTTAAGCAGCATACACCACTGCCATTAGGTGTGGGTTTTGGCATTAGAGATGCAAAGTCTGCAGCCCTAGTGTCGCAAGTTGCTGATGGTGTTGTAGTAGGTAGTGTGTTGGTTGATGCTCTTGGAGAACATGCCAGCAACCCAGAAAAGGGCTGTGCTCAAGTGGTAGCTACCCTCACTGCAATGCGTCAAGCTATGGATGCAAGCGAAAAATAAATTTAAACATCAATGCCGTAACTAAAATTACGGTGGGAGACGCTATGAGTAGCTGGCTAGATAAAATTGTACCTGCGGGTATTTTAACCAATTTAGGCAATAAAGATCGACGCAGCAGTATTCCTGAAGGTGTATGGAAAAAATGCCCTAAATGTGCGGCGGCTTTATACAAACCTGAATTGGAAAAGAATCTAGAGGTTTGTACTAAGTGTGAACATCACATGCGTGTACCTGCCCGTGAACGTTTAACCATGTTCTTAGATACAAATACCGGCACCGAAATAGCCGCCGAAGTAGAACCCGTTGATAAGCTAAAGTTTAAAGACGTTAAAAAATACAAAGATCGTTTGTCTGCGGCGCAAAAAGCCACACAAGAAAAAGACGCATTAGTGGCCATGAAAGGCCAGTTAGGTGGTATGGACGTGGTTGCGGTGGCTTTTGAATTTAATTTCTTAGGCGGCTCTATGGGCGCTGTAGTGGGTGAACGGTTTGTGCGTGCTGCAAATGTAAGCATGGAGCAAGGCATACCATTTGTATGTTTCTCTGCCTCTGGGGGCGCTCGCATGCAAGAGGCGTTAACGTCTTTATTTCAAATGGCTAAAACCAGTGCAGCATTAGAAAAGCTAAAACAGCAAGGTATTCCATACATCTCCGTACTTACAGATCCTGTTTATGGTGGTGTTTCTGCCAGTTTGGCTATGTTAGGTGATATAAACGTAGCAGAGCCTGGCGCTCGCATGGGTTTTGCAGGGCCGCGTGTTATTGAGCAAACGGTACGTGAAACTTTGCCAGATGGCTTCCAAAAAAGTGAATTTTTATTAGAGCATGGCGCCATTGATATGATTGTCCCTCGTCACGATATGCGTGCCACAGTGGGTCGATTGTTAAGCGCCATGACGCAAAAACCAGCGCTCGTTATCGAAGCCTAAACCCTATGACCCAAGACCTATCCTTTAACCAAGCTAGCCAGTGGCTAACTTGGCTAGAGCAGCAACACCCGAGCCATGAAATTGACATGGGACTTGCACGTATTGGCGAAGTATCTAAAAGGCTGCTGCGTGACGCACCTATCGCCAAACAAGTGATTACCGTAGCGGGCACTAATGGCAAAGGCTCAAGCGTGGCATTTTTAACCTCAATTTTGGACCAAGCAGGTTTAAACTATGCAAGTTTAACCTCACCGCACTTTGTGCGTTTTAATGAACGTATTCAGCTACAGGGCCTGCCTATAGATGATGCAGCATTGTGTGCTAGCTTTGAGCGAGTCAACAGAGCACGTTTTAATGGGGCGGGTGAAGCTACTACACTGACTTATTTTGAATTTAATGCCTTGTTAGCCTTTGATATTATGCAGCGGGCTGACCTAGATGTTGCAGTATTAGAAATCGGTTTGGGTGGCCGTTTAGACGCGGTTAATTTAATTGATGCAGATGTATCTATTGTCACTAGCATCGCTATCGATCATGTGGATTGGTTAGGTGACAACATAGACCTTATAGGCCGTGAAAAGGCGGGTATATACCGTCGTCATAAACCGGCCATAGTAGGGGCTGTAGACTGCCCAGCATCCGTTGCAGACTATGCCCATGAAATTGACGCGCAATGTTTTAAAAACGGCGTCGATTTTAAGGTAGAAAATGGGTTTTGGAGCAATAGTTCAGGGTTAAGCCTTAAGCTACCGAACACATGCTTGCCCCACATGAATATGGCAGCCGTAGTACAGGCCATTCATTGTTTAACATTTGATATTGCAGAACAAGATATAATAACCGGTTTAGCTAACGCACGACTTATGGGGCGTTTTCAGAGATTAGAGTGGCAAGGTAAGCAACTTATTTTAGATGTGGCTCACAATCCACAAGCGGCAAAAAATATGGCAGTTACCTTAGCGAGGGAACCCTGTGAAGGAAAAACCATCGCCGTGTTAGCCATGTTAGGGGACAAAGATTACCAACAAGTGATTGCCGAATTAAGCTCAACCTTTGATCATTGGATGTTGGCTACTAGCCAGGGTGTGCGTGGGTTGCCCAGCCAAGAGCTTGCCCGTCAAACCGCTAAACAAGGGGTGGGTCACTCTCAAGTAGACACTTATGACACTCCAGCCGAGGCATTTGAACATGCCGTTGACATGGCGTCTGATCAAGACAGGATTATTGTTTTTGGATCTTTTGTCACCGTGGGTGAAGTACTTAGCATCGTTGAAACATGAGTTGAAACATGAGTTGAAACATGAGTTTAAACTATAAAATGAAGGAGCGAATTTAGTGGAGGCAACAGTGAAACATCGTATTGTAGGTAGTTTAATGCTGTTGAGTGCAGCAGCAATTATATTACCCTTTTGGTTAGATGGCGCTGGCTTAGAAGAATACCAATCTACAAACCCTCAACCAATGATGCCAGATGCCGATGAGCTAGTTATTGTAGAAACCCTTGATCCTGTTGATCCAAGCGACCCTTCAATCATTGAGTTAAGCCCCATTTTAGCCGTGGATGATCAGCCTGATGCCATCACGGCGACCCCAACGGTTGCCGCTAAGCCTAAGCCAGCACCCAGTTTATTGAATGCACAAGGTTTGCCTAATGGTTGGGTGGTTCAGTTAGGTAACTTTGGTAATCAGTCCAATGCCGTTCGCTTAAAAGATAAAGTTATTAAAGCTGGGTTTGCAGCGTATATGATTCCCAATGGCACTCTTTTTAAAGTGCTTGTGGGGCCAGAGCTAACTAGAGCTAAAGCCGAAAGTTTACAAAAGAAATTAAAAGATAAGTTTAAAATGGCGGGTTATGTCACTTTGTATAAAGTGGAAAACCCCTAACTTAGTTTTAAGCCAAACCTAAAACCAACATATAGTTGGGTTAATGAACAAAGGTTGTATATGGAAAGCCTCAACGTGTTTGACTGGATATTAATAACCATTATTGTGGTTTCCAGCGTGTTTGGTCTATTGCGTGGTTTTGTTAAAGAGCTGCTGTCTTTAGCCAGCTGGGTGGCGGCTTTTTTTGTAGCTCGGCTATTTTCCTTTAAATTAAGTAATTTTATGGTGGATTGGATAGATCAACCTCAATTTCGCTTAATTGCCGCATTCGCTATTTTATTTGCCGCCACACTAGTGGTAGGGGCACTTATTAATAATGTTTTTTCACGTTTAGTATCAGCCACGGGTTTATCGGGCACCGATCGCCTTTTTGGCATGGTGTTTGGCATCGTGCGTGGTGGGTTATTAGCCATTGTAATCGTTTCATTGCTCTCGTTAACACCTGTAAGTAACGATCAATGGTGGCAAAATTCTCTCATTATTCCTCACTTTGTCCTTGTGGATGAGTGGTCTTATAAAATGTCTAGCAGCGCCTCTGGTCTGTTAGACATGTTACAGCCAGCGCTATTGTAGCGTTGCATTAAGGGGTTATACATGTGTGGTATCGTTGGTATTGTTGCCAAGTCTTACGTTAATCAGGAAATCTATGACGCCCTGACTTTTTTGCAACACCGTGGCCAAGACGCAGCAGGTATGGTGACTTGTCATGATGGACGGTTTTTCTTACGTAAGGATAACGGTTTGGTGCGTGACGTTTTTCGCACTCGCCACATGAGGCGTCTAGTTGGTAATATGGGTATCGGCCACGTACGCTACCCTACGGCAGGCAGTTCGAGTGCTGCAGAAGCGCAACCGTTTTATGTAAACTCTCCTTATGGTATTGCCTTAGCCCATAACGGCAACTTAACCAATGCCGCAGAAATTGCCGAAAGTATTTTTAAATCTGATTTACGCCACATTAATACCAACTCAGATTCGGAAGTACTGCTTAATGTGTTCGCCCACGAACTACAACGCTTAGGCCAATTGGTGCCCAGCGAAGAAGATATTTTCTACGCCGTGCGCCAAGTCCACCGCCGTTGCGTGGGGGGTTATGCTGTCATTGCCATGATCACCGGCATTGGCATTGTAGGTATGCGTGACCCTTTTGGTATTCGTCCGTTATGTTACGGAAAACGTGAATCGGAACAAGGCACTGAATATATGGTGGCTTCTGAAAGCGTGGCGCTAGACTCTGCCGGATATACCATGGTGCGTGACTTGGCACCTGGGGAGTGTATCTACATTACTGAAGCAGGGGACGTGTATACCCGCCAATGTTCAGAAACCCCAAGCCTAACCCCGTGTTTGTTCGAATACGTTTACTTAGCTCGACCAGATTCCGTGATGGATGGAATATCAGTGTATAAGGCACGCCTTAAAATGGGGGAGTACCTAGCTGATAAAATTTTACGCGATTGGTCAGATCATGACATAGACGTGGTTATTCCAATTCCCGATACCAGCCGCACGGCCGCTGTAGAATTGGCCAGTAAACTTGGTGTAAAGCTGCGTGAAGGCTATATTAAAAATCGATATATCGGCCGAACCTTTATCATGCCGGGGCAAATCCAGCGGGTAAAATCCGTTCGCCAAAAATTAAATCCCATTGAGTTGGAGTTTCGTGGCAAAAATGTATTGCTAGTTGATGACTCTATCGTGCGGGGTACAACCTCTATGCAAATTATAGAAATGGCTCGTGAAATGGGCGCTAATAAGGTTTATTTCGCCTCAGCCGCGCCAGCGGTGCGCTTCCCTAACGTTTACGGTATCGACATGCCGTCGGTAGATGAGCTCGTAGCCCATGGTCGTACCGATGTAGAAGTAGGAGAGATGATCGGTGCTGATCGTATGATCTATCAAGACCTTGACGATCTTGTGCGTTCAACCCAAGGTGGGGGTAGCAATATTGCTAAATTCGACTGTTCTGTGTTTGATGGCAAGTATGTGACGGGTGATGTAGACGCTGCCTACCTAGCAAATTTAGAGGCTTCACGAAATGATGATACGATGCATAACGTAAACCTGATCGATGATGATGTTTCCTTAGCCACTAACATGCAAAGTAAGCTGTAATATGCCCCGTTTATCTGAAAGACAGCAATATTTAAGGCAGCGCTTAAAAAGCACTGCCATTGCCACTAAGGCCATTCGGTCTGGCACCCAAGCGGGTGTAGAGCAAGAACACAATGATGCGATCTATGCGACGTCTAGTTTCATTTATGGCAGTGCTGCCGAAGCTGCCGCTTGTTTTAGCGGTGAAACTGAAGGCAATATATACTCTCGGTTCACGAATCCCACGGTGCGTACCTTTGAACAACGTATGGCAGCCATGGAAGGTGGAGAAAGGGCCGTTGCCGCCAGTTCTGGCATGGCAGCCCTCACCAGTATATTTTTAGGGCACCTTAAGCAAGGCGACCATATTGTCTCTTCGTGTAGTATCTTTGGGTCTATTGTGGGTTTGTTTGATAATATTTTAGCTAAGCTTGGTATTACTACTACCTATGTGAGCCCATCCGATATAAACGCGTGGCAAGCCGCTATAAAGCCCCACACCAAAGTGCTTTTTTTGGAATCCCCATCTAACCCTTTGGGTGAAGTTGGAGACATTTTAGCTTTATCGAAATTGGCCCATAGTCATGGTGCGTTACTGGTAGTGGATAACTGTTTTTGCACCCCAGTATTACAAAGCCCTTTGGCCTTAGGCGCAGACATTGTTATGCACTCAGCAACTAAGTACCTTGATGGCCAAGGCCGATGTGTGGGGGGCGTTGCCATTGGTAGTGAGGTGCTTATGGAGCCCATATTTAGCTTCCTGCGCACTGCTGGAACTACCATGAGCCCGTTTAATGCATGGGTGTTTATTAATGGCTTAGAAACCCTGTCCCTACGTATGCAGGCCCATTGTCAAAGTGCTCTTGCGCTAGCTCAGTGGTTAGAGAATCAACCCCAGGTAGAGAAAGTGTATTACACCGGCCTACCAAGCCATGCACAGCATCAGCTGGCGCAACAACAACAGCGTGGGTTTGGTGGCGTGGTTTCTTTTGAAATTAAGGGCGACAAGGGGGCTGCCTGGCGCTGTATAGACAGTACACAGTTGTTGTCTATTACTGGTAATTTTGGTGATGCAAAATCAACCATCACTCATCCAGCCACAACAACCCATGGAAAAATGACTCCACAAGCTCGTGAATTAGCCGGTATAAAGGATAATTTGATTCGTGTGTCTGTAGGTCTTGAAGATTATCAAGATATTAAAGACGATCTTGCCCAGGCGTTATCAACACTCTAACACCTTAAAAAGCCCTTACTGTAACGGATAAGTAAGGGCTTTTTATCAAAGCTGCATTGCCTTGTTATTAAGCCACTTCTACCGTTGGAATGATCTTATCTGCCGCTGCAGTGTAATCTGCTAGCTGGTCAAAGTTCAAATAACGATAGACTTCACTTGCCATGGTGTCTAGCTTAGATGCATATTCCATGTATTCGCTAGGCGTAGGCAACTTGCCATTTACACCGGCTACGGCTGCCAGTTCGGCAGAAGCCAAGAATACATTAGCACCTGTACCCAAGCGGTTAGGGAAGTTACGCGTCGATGTAGACACGACGGTAGACTCGTCTGCAACACGGGCTTGGTTGCCCATACATAAAGAACAACCTGGCATTTCTATTCGCGCGCCAGCTTTGCCAAAGATATTGTAATAACCTTCTTCAGACAATTGAGCGGCATCCATTTTGGTAGGTGGTGCAATCCACATACGGGTAGGGATTGCGCCGCCAGCGGCTTCAAGTAGCTTGCCTGCAGCACGGAAGTGGCCAATGTTGGTCATACACGAACCAATAAATACCTCATCAATTTTTTGACCAGCAACACTAGACAACAAACGCGCGTCATCAGGGTCGTTTGGTGCACATAAAATAGGTTCCTTGATGTCAGCTAAGTCAATCTCAATCACTTCAGCGTATTCTGCATCGCTGTCTGCGCGCATAAGGTGCGGATCTGCCAACCATGCTTCCATAGCTAATATACGGCGTGCAATAGTGCGTTTGTCGCCATAACCTTCGGCAATCATCCATTTAAGCATCACTATGTTAGAGCGTAAGTATTCGGCTACGGAATCTTCGCTTAGGGTAATGCTACAGCCTGCAGCAGAGCGTTCTGCAGAGGCATCAGACAGCTCAAAGGCTTGTTCTACCGTAAGGTCTTCTAAGCCTTCAATTTCTAACACTCGGCCAGAAAAGGCGTTGATCTTGCCGGCTTTCTCAACCGTAAGCAGGCCTTGCTGAATGGCGTAGTAGGGAATAGCGTGGACTAGGTCACGTAAGGTGATACCAGGGTTGCGTTGGCCTTTAAAGCGTACCAGCACAGATTCTGGCATGTCTAGGGGCATTACCCCCGTAGCAGCCGCAAAAGCCACTAAACCAGATCCTGCAGGAAAAGAGATGCCTAACGGGAAGCGAGTGTGGGAGTCACCACCTGTACCTACCGTGTCTGGCAATAGCATACGGTTAAGCCATGAGTGAATAACACCGTCACCTGGGCGTAAGGAAACACCTCCTCGGTTCATAATGAAGTCTGGCAGAGTGTGGTGAGTTTTTACGTCTACAGGTTTTGGGTAAGCTGCTGTGTGACAAAACGACTGCATGGTTAAATCTGCAGAGAAACCTAAACAGGCAAGGTCTTTAAGTTCATCGCGGGTCATCGGGCCAGTGGTGTCTTGTGAACCTACGGTGGTCATTTTTGGTTCGCAATAAGTGCCTGGGCGAATGCCCGTAGTGCCACAGGCTTTACCTACCATCTTTTGGGCTAAAGTGTAGCCTTTGTTAGATTCTGCAGGGGGGACAGGCACTTGGAATAAATCTGTTGTGGCTAAACCCAAAGCGGTACGAGCGCGCTCCGTAAGGCCTCGGCCGATAATAAGCGGAATACGACCACCGGCACGCACTTCGTCTAGAATAACATTGGTTTTAAGTTCAAAGCGGCTTAGCTCCTCACCAGAGTCGTGGCTACGTACCACGCCTTCATATGGGTAAATATCAATCACATCGCCCATATGCATGCCTGATACGTCCATTTCTACGGGCAAGGCACCTGCATCTTCCATGGTGTTAAAGAAGATAGGTGCGATTTTAGAACCGAAACAAAAGCCACCCGCACGTTTATTAGGCACAGAGGGAATGTCATCACCAAAAAACCACAACACCGAGTTAGTCGCAGACTTACGTGAAGAGCCTGTACCCACCACGTCGCCTACATAGACAACGGGAAAACCTTTAGCTTTAATGGCTTCAATTTGTTTAAGCGGCCCCGTAGTGCCGTGATTGTCTGGTTCAATGCCATCGCGTTCCATTTTTAACATGGCGTTGGCATGTAATGGAATGTCTGGGCGGGTAAAGGCGTCTGGTGCTGGCGACAAATCGTCGGTATTGGTTTCGCCGGTGACCTTAAACACGGTAAGACTAATTTTTTCATCTAACTTAGGGCGCGAAGTAAACCACTCACCGGCAGCCCAAGATTGCAGCACTTGCATGGCATACGCATTACCTGATTTAGCTTTTTCGTCTACGTCATGGAAGGCATCAAACATCAACAAGGTGTGAGACAGGGCAGTCACCGCCGTTGGTGCTAAGGCGTCGTTGTCTAAACAAGCAATTAGGGCTTCAATGTTGTAACCACCTAACATAGTGCCTAAAATTTCGGTCGCTTCAACAGGGCTAACTAAGCTTGAAGTTGCATCTCCCGTAGTGACGGCAGACAAAAAACTAGCTTTTACATAAGCCGCCTGGTCAACGCCAGCAGGTACACGGTTGCGTAATAAGTCTACAAGGGTGGCTTCTTCACCTTTGGGAGGGTTTTTAAGTAGCTCTACTAAGTCTGCGGTTTGCTCTGCATTAAGTGGCTCTGGTGGCACACCTAAGGTGGCGCGTTCGGCAACGTGGGTACGATAAGCTTCTAACATGGTACAGCCTCTAAGTTTCTTCAGCCGAAAGTGTCGAAGGCTCAAGATAGATGATCAATGGGGACATTAATAAATGTGTCGCAAGAGTATCATGGTAGCCTAAATATCTCTAGTTTTAGGGCTAGTTGATTAGTCTAATACAGTGATATAACTTGTTGATATTTATCATAATAATTTGTATAGATACAGTGTATTTGATGGTGTTGAATTGAGTATTCACATAGGTGGTAGGGAATTCTAGACGCTGCAAGTGAGTGTGGGTACAATGCGGGTTGTTTTCTCACAAGCATGAGGCCCTATTTGTGCCACTATCGGAACTAAAGCAGTTTTTAGGCTGCAGTACACCTAAGGCTTGGGTAGACCAAGCGTTGCAAGAGCAAGACGTGCTTTTAATAGATCATGCCCATTGTGAAAAAAAGGCAGCATCTACTGCCATGCAGCTCATGTTTAGGCATCCCACACGGGCCGATTTACTCACCAAAATGTCGCGCTTGGCCAAAGAAGAACTGATTCACTTTGAGCAGGTTTGTCGTATTATGCGTCAGCGTGGTATTGTTTACGATCACCTAGATGCTTGCCGATATGTAGGTAGCTTGCGGCAGTTAGTCCGCACCCATGAACCGGCAAAGTTAATGGACACGCTTATTATAGGGGCCTTTGTAGAAGCTCGGTCCTGTGAGCGCTTCGAGGCACTTATCCCACATCTTGATGAAAGCCTGGCAAAGTTCTATAACTCGTTATTAAAATCTGAGGCCAGGCATTATCAAGACTACTTAGATTTAGCTAAGGGGGTTGCGTTAGAGGTGGGAGGTTCTGGCTTAGAGGATTACCATCAACGTATTGCATTGGTACGAGATTTAGAAGTGCAGCTTATTACCAGCCAAGATCCAATGTTCCGATTTCATAGCGGATTGCCCCAAATAACCGCCCCAAAAGGCACCAACAAGGAAGTTAATAATGAATAATAAAGCCATGCAGGCCAACTTACTAATGCTATTGGCGGCCTCAATTTGGGGTTTTGCCTTTGTAGCTCAACGCGTGGGAATGGAAACCATGGGGCCCCACTGGTTTAACAGCTTGCGCTTCTTTATAGGCGGTGTGGCTTTAATTCCTGTGGTGTTGTGGATAGAAAGAAACCGCGCAAAAAATACTGTAGAAGTACCTAAAGTGTCTGCTCAGGTTTTAATGCTGGGTGGCTTGGCAGCGGGTTTGCTACTTTTTATAGGAGCTACCTTTCAGCAAGTAGGTTTGCAGTACACTACCGCGGGTAAGGCTGGGTTTATTACCGGCATGTATATTTTCTTTGTGCCGTTAATTGGGCTTTTCTTTCGTATGAAAACGGGCCTAGGCACTTGGTTAGGCGCTGTTGTGGCCCTATGGGGCTTGTACCTGTTAAGTATTAACGAAGATTTCACCTTGAGCAAAGGCGATACCTTGCAACTAATTTGTGCGGTTGCCTTTGCTGGTCATGTATTAATGATTGGTTATCTTGCGTCCCGTATGGATACGGTAAAGCTGTCGTTAATTCAGTTTTTTGTAGCGGGTTTATTAGCCATGGGCTTAGCCTTGTATTTTGAACAGCTGTCATGGGCCATGATTACCTCTACCGCAGTGCCGTTATTGTTTGCGGGCGTAATGTCCACGGGTATTGCTTACACCTTGCAAACCGTGGCACAGCAGCATGCACACCCGTCCCACGCGGCAATCATTTTAAGTTCAGAAGGTGTGTTTGCCGTCATTGGCGGCTTTTTACTGCTTAATGAAGTATTACCTGCTAAGGGTTTGTTGGGCTGCGGCCTGATCTTGGCGGGTATGTTGATGTCTCAGCTTATGCCACGGCTACGCTGGCCTCGTGGCGTTAAAACGATTTAATGGGAGATCCGTTTGATGCTTAGCCCGTTAATTCCAGAATGCCCGCCCCAGCTGCTAAAAAAGGCCCAAGCATTGCCAGCTATGACTACGGCGGTAGTGAATGCTGGGGCTGAACTGGCCTTAGAAAGTGCCAAGCTGGCCTTTGAAGCCGGCATTATTATTCCCGTTTTAGTGGGTGATATTAACGCCATACATACCGCAGCCGCAGCCATAGGCTGGTCTGTTGAAGATTTTAAGTTGATTGCCAGCGATGGTGAAGAAGATGCAGCCGCAAAGGCCGTGCAATGTGTACATCAAGGTGTTGCACAGCTGTTAATGAAAGGTAACTTGCATACAGACGTTTTAATTCGCGCTTTATTGGACAGGCACCATGGGTTGCGAACAGGTGAGCGCTTGTGTCACTTATTTCATTTAACCGTACCCAACAGCGATCGGATATTATGCGTCACCGATGCCGTAGTCAACGTGCTGCCCGACATCAAAACCCAGCTTAGCATTCTACGTGGCGCAACCGATGTGATGCATTCGTTGGGCAATACAAAGCCGAATATTGCCTTGCTTTCGGCTACAGAAGTAGCTACTAATTCCATGCCTTCCAGCCTGAATGCTAAGAAACTCTTAGATGCTATGACAGAGCAGGATCATCAAGCTGCCCAAGTATTTGGGCCCTTAGCGTTTGATGGGGCAATTTCTCCAGAGGCCGCTAAATTAAAGGACATAACCCACCCTGTTGCGGGCCATGCCGATGTATTATTGGTGCCCAATATTGAAACCGGCAATGCTATATTTAAGCAGTTAGTTTATTTTAGTGGTGCTACAGCTGCGGGAGTATTAATGGGTGCAAAAGTTCCTGTCATGCTCACCTCAAGAGCGGATCCACCAGCGGCTCGATTAGCCTCGGCAGCCCTTGCGGTGGTGTACGCCCATCACTTAAGCCAAAAATCTTAGTCGCTTTATACTCATGTTTCTGGGTCCATCGCCATGCCTATAGAAGTGTTTTTTGCCGTGCTTCTGGCCGCGGCTTTACACGCCGGTTGGAATGC
>JAQRMV010000024.1:0-11533 GCA_028598985.1 Gammaproteobacteria bacterium | reverse complement strand
CCCATCACTTAAGCCAAAAATCTTAGTCGCTTTATACTCATGTTTCTGGGTCCATCGCCATGCCTATAGAAGTGTTTTTTGCCGTGCTTCTGGCCGCGGCTTTACACGCCGGTTGGAATGCACTGGTGAAGATCAATGCCGAACCCATTATCGCCATGGGTTTAATCATGGTGTGCACCAGTGTGGTGGCTTTGGGTTTTATCCCGTTTATTGCCTTTCCTCCAGCTCAAATGTGGCCCTGGTTACTCGTGACCCTAGTATTACACTTTGGTTATAAAGTGTTTTTGGTGAAAGCCTACGCTCAAGGCGACTTTGGTCAAGTGTATCCCATTGCTCGGGGCAGTGGTCCAGTGTGGGTGTTACTGGTTAGTGTCGTGTTTTTGGGTACAAAATTTACCCCTCTTCAAGCTTTAGCAGTGTTATTGATTGCTGGAGGAGTGGCCGCTTTAGCTCGTTTTAAACGAGGCAAACCCCTTGATGCAGGCTTCTATTACGCTTTAGTCACTGGTTTATGGATTGCCAGCTACACCATGGTGGATGGTTATACCGTAAGCCAGATAGGCCATGTCCATAGCTTTGTGGTTTGGTTGTTTTTTTTAGACGGTATAGTGGCCACCATTTGGGCTTACCGCTATAACTCAAAGGTATTCATAGCCAGCTTAACTCGGCATTGGTTCGTTGCTATCGGCGGTGGTGTGATGTCCATGGCCGCATATTGGATCTGTCTGTGGGCTATGACTCAAGTGCCGGTGGCTATGGTAGCTGCCTTGCGCGAGACCTCTGTATTATTTGGGGCCTTGCTTAGCACCTACATGTTTAAGGAGTCTTTGGGGCGAAGCCGCTGGTTTGCGGCTGCGTTTATTTGCTCGGGTTTGGTGCTAATTAAACTCGCCTAGCCTAGGTTAGGCTGGTGAAGGCACCAGCTGGTTCATGATTTGAGCCAGTTTTTCAATGCCGGGCTCAATGAGTTTTGGGTTAATGGATGAGTAACCTAAACGGAAGTAGTTTAACGGCGGCTGGTCGGCTAAAAAGTGAATATCTCCCGCTTCAATTAAAATACCTTGCTCTGCAGCCATGGCTTTAAGTTGTCTAGCATCCAACCCCTGTGGCCCTTTAACCCAATAACACGAGCCTCCAAAGGTAGGTTGTTCGGCTAAGCCTGGCATGTACTTTTGTAGGGCCTCGGCCATGATTTTATGACGCTCTTGGTAGGCTTTTACCAAACTGGCAGATAAGGCATCGTAGTAACCCCGTGCAATAAACAATCCAATGGTACGTTGATTATTGGCCGGTGGGTGGCGCAGCATTAAACGGCGCAAAGATCGCGCTTCAGCAATCAGCTCTTTACTGGCAACCAGGTACCCAATACGCAAGCCTGGAGCTAAAGTTTTAGAGAAACTGCCGATATAAATAACCCGGCCGTGTTTGTCTAAGCTCTTGAGTGCAGGAGAAGGCGCCTGATGAAAATTAGCTTCGCACTCATAATCATCTTCAATGATAAGAAAATCTTCTTGGCTGGCCATCTCTAACAGCTTACGACGGCGGTCTAACGGCATGGTCACTGTAGTAGGGTACTGGTGGCTTGGGGTGACGTATACACAATCACATTCGGCCAAACCCTCATCCACAATAAGGCCTTCTTCATCTACGGGTAAGGCTTTAAGTTTGGATGGATTAAGGCTGGCAATGTTGCGCATGTCAACAAAACCGGGATCTTCTAAACCCATGGTAGAGTTTTTGTCGAGCAAAAGCTGGGCTAACATATACAGGCCTTGTTGGCAGCCAATGGTGATTAATATTTCTTCCGGGGTGGCCCATACACCACGCCTTGGCAAAATTCGGGTATGAATTTGTTCAATCAACATAGGATCATCGGCAACAAAATGATCTGCTGCCCAACTACGAATAGCCGGCACGCTCACGTTATCACGGCAACACTCACGCCAGTGGTTGGTAGGGAATAGGTCTGGATCAAATTGGCCGTATATAAAAGGGTACTGGTAGTTTTGCCAATCTGCAGGTTTGGTGATGTTTGCTTGTTCCGTGGGGTGCAGTTTAAAACGACTATGCCAATCGGGTTTAGTGCCGGAAGTATGACGCTCGTCAGAAACAGTCTCTATATGTACGTTATGGTCCAAAATGTAGGGGTTTACAAAGTAGCCGCTACGCTCTCTTGCTACCAGGTAACCATCATCTAAGAGGTGTTCATAGGCAAGCACTACCGTGTTGCGGGCAACGTTAAGCTGCTTAGCTAGCTTGCGGCTAGAAGGTAACGGCGCATCTAAAGGGATATGATGATCTAAAATAGCCTTAGCAATCTGCTGGCGCAGTTGTAATTGCAAACTGGCGTTTAGTCCAGCATCTAAGATGAACAGAGGATGGCTCATGTTGTGGCTCTTTATACTTATAGTTTGATGTAATTCTAAAGTGTGTATAGGTAAAATGCCTAATGATTTTTGTTAAAAGGCTAATTTGGTATCACCCATTTCATTTAACTGGTTCTAGGGGTTTGCTTAGGTTTGCAAGTAAGCTTTGCTGTATACGGGCCAGTGCCCACTTTAGTCGCCATGGCTTGTTAACGATCGGGCCTTTTACAGTTGGAGTTTTTGAATAATGAAATACGACGTAAACGCCTACCAAACAACAGATGCCTTGGCCGATGACCGCAATCATGTGTGGCACCACATTACCCAGCACAAACCGTTGGAAGAAAACGACCCCTTAATGATTGTGGAAGGCAAGGGTATGCGTGTGATCGACGCTAAAGGTAAAGAGTACCTTGATGGCGTTTCTGGCGCCGTATGGACCGTAAACGTAGGCTATGGCCGCGAATCTATTGCTAATGCCGTGCGTGATCAATTGGTTAAACTGAATTACTTTGCCAACAGCGCAGGCACATTGCCGGGTGCGTTGTTTGCTAAACACTTGGTCGATAAAATGCCAGGCATGAGCCGTGTTTATTATTCAAACTCGGGTTCTGAAGCCAACGAAAAGGCCTATAAAATTGTGCGCCAAATTGCGGCCAAAAAATACGGTGGTAAAAAACATAAAATATTATACCGTGACCGTGATTACCATGGCACAACCATCACTGCCCTAAGCTCTACTGGCCAACACGAACGTAAAAATCAATACGGACCTTTTACTCCGGGGTTTGTTGAATTCCCTCACTGTTCTGCTTACCATGCAGAAAACGGTGACGACGCCGATTACGGTATTCAAGCCGCACGGGCGATGGAAGAGGTGATCTTACGTGAAGGTGCAGACACCGTAGGCGCAGTAGTCGTAGAGCCTATTACAGCTGGCGGAGGTGTTATTGTTCCGCCCCAGGGCTATTTTGAAGAAATTCGACGTATTTGTGATAAGTACGACATATTGTTGCATATCGACGAAGTAGTGTGTGGTTTAGGCCGCACAGGCACTTGGTTTGGTTACCAGCACTTCAATATTGTGCCAGACATTGTAACCATGGCTAAGGGTGTAGCCAGTGGTTATGCGGCTATTTCCTGTACTGTAACCACCGAAGCTGTGTTTGATCTATTCAAAGGTGACGCCTCAGATCCAATGGACTACTTTCGTGATATTTCCACCTTTGGTGGTTGTACCGCTGGCCCAGCTGCCGCACTAGAAAATATGCGCATTATCGAAGATGAGAAGCTGTTGCAAAATGTAGTGGTGATGGGGGACTACCTAAACCAGCGGTTAGAAGGCTTGAAGGCCAAACACCCAATCATTGGAGATATACGTGGCAAGGGTTTGTTCCAAGGCATTGAATTGGTAGAAAATAGACAAACCCGCGAACCGGTACATGAGAGCGTAGCTATTGCGATTGCTGGAGACTGCATGGCAAATGGCGTAATTATTGGCCGGACTAACCGTAGTTTCACTAAGTATAATAATACCCTGTGCTTAAGCCCTGCTTTAATCACGACTCGTGCAGAACTAGATGAAATAGTAGATGCCATAGACGCGGCAATAACACGTATTACTTGTTAGTCCTTTTAGATGGGTTTATTTAAGCTTGGGCTGTGTGATAATGTTTATCTATTAAACATCCTATTTGTAAATACACGCCCTTTATATTAGAATTATCAAATATAAATAGCGCCCCACGACATCAGGAACTCATCAGCCATGAACATCATCAAAGTAAGTGACACCTTTGCAGTAGCTCCACAAATTTTAGAAGTAGATATGCCAGCCATTAAAGCCCAGGGTATTACTACCATTATTAACAACCGTCCAGACGGTGAAGCCGATCATCCCTCTACTAATGCAAGTCTGCAAGCCGCTGCACAAGCATTGGGTTTAAATTATTATTTTGTGCCCGTAATAGGTATGAACTTTCCAGCAGCAACGGTGGCGCAAATGGCGGAAATTTTACAGCAGTCCTCGGGTAAGGTTTTAGCTTTTTGCCGTACCGGTAATCGTTCTATTAATACATGGGCCAGGGCTAACCAGTCTGCCAATACGGGTGTAGATGTGGCTGCTTTGGTGGCGAGCACCGGATTTAAGTTAGCCTAAGTTTTATATGCAGAGCTGCCCCAGCTATATATAACAATAAGTTATAAAAATATCGTTTTATATTCCATTACATCAGAAGTAACGAGTGCTATAGTGATTTTGTTGGATCCAAAAGAGAGATTATCTTAGGTCCAGTAAGTGAAACAAATCATTACAGGAGGTCGTTATGGCCATTGCTCATTCTCAACCAATCACAAATTACATGTCGGCAACCCGTGAAACGTTGGTGGCTGCAAAAGCCTGTAGTGATGCGCTAAAAGCTAAATCTTTACGGATAGTGAATAAACCCATGACTAAGTCTGTGGTTACCGACAGTATAGAAATCACTCCAGTGTTTGTGGGTATTGCAGGTTAATCAGTAATATCCGTTAGTTCTCCTAGTATCCCCTTAAAGGTTGCCATTGCAGCCTTTTTTTTGGTTTTTTTTAATGGAGAAATGAAATTTATTTGGCCCTATGGCTAAATAAAGGTTGGCTGTTGGCCAAAAGTGTTACATCCTTTATGCTTTATAGAATCATCCTTATAAGCATTTGTTCCTATGACTCAACGCCAAGACTTGCCCCAGTTTGAAGATCACTCGAAACAAGAGCACCGTTATACCACCTGTTATATGTGTGCTTGTCGTTGCGGCATTAAGGTGACGGTAGAAGACGAAAAGATTCGCTTTGTGCAAGGCAATCCAGATCACCCTGTCAATAAAGGGGTGCTATGTGCCAAAGGTAATTCTGCCATTATGAAGCAGTTATCGCCTGCTAAGCTAACCCAACCCATGTTACGTAAGCCTGGTACAGAACGCGGTGCAGGTGAGTTTGAGCCTATTTCATGGGACGCAGCCCTAGATATGCTTACGGCACGGCTAGCTAATATCCGTGCAACGGACCCTAAAAAGCTGGCCTACTTTACTGGTCGAGACCAAATGCAGGCCCTTACTGGCTTATGGGCCAGCCAATTTGGCACCATTAACTGGGCTGCCCATGGCGGTTTTTGCTCGGTTAATATGGCCGCGGCTGGTTTGTACACCATGGGCCACTCGTTTTGGGAATTTGGTGATCCAGATTGGGAAAATACCAAATACTTTATGATGTGGGGTGTGGCAGAAGATCACGCCTCTAACCCAATCAAGCTTGGCCTAAAACGTATTAAAGAACGGGGTGCTAAATTTGTTGCGGTCAATCCTGTGCGCACGGGTTATCAAGCCATTGCCGATGAATGGATATCTATAACCCCCGGTACCGATGGCATGTTTGCTTTGTCTATGGTGCAAGTGTTGCTGCGTGAAGGTTTGATAGATGATGAATTTTTAATCCGTTACACCAACGCCCCGCAGCTAGTGATCAACAATCCCGGTAAGCAAGGTGATGGTTTATTGTTGCGTGACGCCGAAGGTAATCCACAGATTTGGGATCAGCATACCAGTGGGGTTCAATCGGCTTTAAGTCCAGACGTAGCGCCTGCATTGTTAGGTGAATATGAAGCGCCTTGCGGTACGCCCGTACGTACTGCGTTTAGCATATTAATGGAAAAGTACATGGCGCCAGAATACGCGCCAGAAGCGGCTGCACAAGTGTGTGGTATCAGCGCTGACGACATTCAGCGTATTGCCCTAGAGATGGCCCATGTTGCTTTTAAAGAAACCATTACCATAGACACGCAATGGACCGATTGGGCAGGGCGTGAACAAAGTCAATTTATTGGTCGCCCTGTGTCAATGCACGCCATGCGTGGTATTTCTGCCCACTCCAACGGCTTCCAAACTTGCCGTGCCATTCACTTATTACAAGTCATTTTAGGCACCATTGATTGCCCGGGTGGTCATTTAGCTAAACCGCCATTCCCTAAGCACATCGTACCGCCTATTAAACCGGCTAAAGGCAACGCACCCAACACGCCTTTAGAATCAGCCCCCTTAGGTTTTCCTACCCAGCCAGAAGATTTGGTGATTGATGAAAACGGACAACCTAGGCGTATAGACAAAGCCTATTCCTGGGACGCGCCCATTGCTAACCATGGTTTAATGCATATGGTCATTAGTAATGCTGTAGCAGGAGACCCATACCCCATTGATACCTTGATGTTGTTCATGGCCAACATGGCCTGGAACTCCAGTATGAATACCGCACAAACCATGGATATGCTACGGGCTAAAGACCATAACGGCGACTATAAAATCCCGTTTATTGTCACCTGTGATGCATTCCATTCGGAAACCGTTAACTTTTCTGATTTGGTATTACCCGACACCACCTTCCTAGAACGTTACGACACTATATCCATGTTGGATCGGCCTATTTCAGAAATAGATGCGGCCTGTGATTCAATTCGCCAACCCATTTTGGCAATAGACAGAGATGTGCGCAGCTGGCAAGAAGTGATGGTGGATTTGGCAGGGCGTTTAAAGTTCCCTGCCTTTACAAACGATGAAGGTCAGCCCAAATACCAAGATTATAAAGACTTTATAGTTAACTTTGAACGCGCCCCAGGCATTGGCTTTTTAGCCGGTTGGCGGGGTAAAAACGGCGAAAAATCTCTGCGGGGTGAGCCTAACCCAAATCAATGGCAGGCATATAAAGACAACCAATGTTTCTTTAAGTTTGATTTAGAGCCTAATCAGAAGTACATGCGCCATGCCAACAAAGACTACATGGAATTAGCTAAAGAAGCAGGCTGGGTAGGCAGTACAGATCAAATTGTAATTGAACTCTATTCTGAAACCTTGCAAAAGTTTCGTTTGGCTGGCCAAGGTTTGTATGATGGCCCACAACCTACGCAAAAGCACCACCAAGAACGACTTAAAACCTATTTTGACCCACTGCCGTTCTACTACGCGCCACTAGAGCAGCAGCGCACAGATGCCAAGGAATACCCTTTTTACGCGGTTAACCAGCGGCCTATGTTTATGTATCATTCATGGGATTCGCAAAACTCGTGGTTGCGCCAAATCATGTCGCAAAATTACCTGTATATGCACCGCAGTAAAGGCGAAGCCCTTGGTATTAAAGACTTTGGCTGGGCTTGGATAGAATCCCATAATGGCCGTATTCGTGCTCAAGTTAAACTCATGGAAGGGGTGAACCCAGAAACCGTGTGGACATGGAATGCCATAGGCAAGCAACAGGGCGCTTGGGGTTTAAGTGACGATGCCAACGAATCTCAGCAAGGCTTTTTGATGAATCACTTAATCAACGAATTACTACCAGGTGAAAATGAAGCCGGTGGCCAGCGTATGACCAACTCAGATCCAATTACTGGCCAAGCAGCTTGGTATGATTTAAGGGTTAAAATCACCCCGGTGAGTGACAATGATGATGAACTTGCTGGACAAAACCTGTCATGGCCGCGGTTTGACAAAGTAAAGCCATTGCCTAATTTTACCCCTGCAACCAAGATGAGCAGCTATAGCAGCCATCCTAATATCAACCTAAGTCGCGGTTGGCGTGATATTTTTAGCCGAGGTGAAAAATGAAATTAGGTTTAGTCATCGACTTAGATACCTGTGTGGGTTGTCATGCCTGTGGCACCGCTTGTAAACAGTGGAATACATCGGGCACCATCGGTCCGTTAAGTGATGAGCGCCCCTACGAAAAAGACCCCAGTGGCAGTTGGCTTAACCGTATTCGTACCTACGAAGTAGGCGACAGCCCCCACAGTAAAACCGTAAACATGCCCATGTCCTGTATGCATTGTGAAGATGCGGCCTGTGTCACGGTTTGTCCTACTGGAGCGTCTTACAAACGTGAAGAAGACGGCATTGTTTTGATTGACCAAGACAAGTGTATGGGTTGTAATTTATGTTCTTGGGCCTGTCCTTATGGCGCTCGTGAGTTAGATCCTAACTCTGGCACCATGAAAAAATGTACCTTATGTGTAGACCGTATTTATGACGAACAACTGCCCGAAGCAGAACGTCAACCAGCCTGTGTGCTAACTTGCCCAACGTCTTCCCGGGTATTTGGTGATTTTGACGATCCAGACTCACAAGTATCGAAACTAAGCCGCCAACGTGCTGGCCAACAATTGATGCCAGAACTAGGTTACAACCCAGTAAACACCTATTTGCCGCCTAGAAACCCCAAGCAACAAGACCAAATTAAGGTATCGGCAGTGCAGGGTATTAAACAACTGGTTAATCGCATCATTAACCGCTAATTATTGCATCACCGCTCATTTTATCTTAGTTCATGTAGGTATTTATTATGCATCCGGCGTTTTCAGTTCTTATTTTTACCGTTACCTCTGGTGCTGGCTATGGTTTGCTGGCGTGGCTTGGAGCAGGGCAGTTATTAGGTTACTCCCAAAGCTACACCAGTGATCAACAGATCATTCTAGGTGTGATTGCCATGGTGCTAGTGAGCATTGGGTTGTTATCCTCCACCATGCACTTAGCCAACCCAAAAAATGCCTGGCGCTCGTTTAGCCGTTTTCGTACTTCATGGTTATCCCGCGAAGCGGTGTTTGCTATTTTGTTGTATCCCGTTGCTGCGCTATATGCGGCTGCTCTCTTTTGGCAATGGTCGTGTATTAACTGGCTGGCAGGCCTAAGCATGGTATTGGCTCTAATTACCCTGTTTAGCACCAGTATGATCTACGCCAGCTTAAAAACCATTCGTCAGTGGAACACACCCATGGTTCCTGCCTTGTTTATGGCGTATGCGCTGAGTAGTGGCGGTTTGTTATTTTTGACCGTGAGCGGCTTTTTTGATGCCTTTAGTCCACAACTGCTAAAAACTGTAACGGGTTTGGTGCTGATTACCTTGGCCCTAAAAATGGTGTATTTTTTCTGGCAGGGCAAACCCCAAGGTGCCACTATACAAACCGCGACTGGGTTTTCCCAAGCCAGTGTACGGTTATTAGATGCTGGCCACAGTGCGCCTACTTTCTTAAACCGTGAGTTTGGCTACCAGATCGCTGCCGACAAACTACTTCGCTTACGTATAGTCATGACCTTAGTGACGTTTATCGCGCCCCTAGTGATGTTCTACTGTGTATTACAGGGCACGGCTGCAGAACTATTGTTGGTGGCTTGGGTGATGATGATGACGGGGCTGTTATTAGAGCGCTGGTTGTTCTTCGCCGAAGCGCGTCACGTGGTACGTTTGTACCATGGCGAACAACGCACTTAAATGGGCAACGTTTAAATGGATGGTTTAGACCTAGATTGGTTTTATCTGCCGCTGTCTACTCTAGAGCTCACTTACACCCTGAGTATCGTCTTTATTGCAGGCGTTTTGAGAGGGTTAGCGGGTTTTGGTTTTTCTGCATTATGTTTTTTTGCTTTAGCGCCAGTTTTTAGCGCTCAAACTATTGTGCCGCTGATGTTCGCCATGGAAGTGATGGCCAGCGTGCACTTGTTACCTAAAGTATGGCGTCAAATACCTTGGCGTTGGGTTGCGATTCTTTGCCTTGGTACGCTGTTTGGAACCCCGTTAGGTGTTGTGGCTTTACAATATTGGCAATCGGACTTAGTGCGTGGCCTAGCCGGTGGTGGGGTTTTAATCGCCTGCTTTGCCCTGTGGCGCCAATGGCATTTTAAGGCGGCCGAAACCCTCATTTGGCTAGCCATGGCAGGCTTTGTTTCTGGTTTTGTGAATGGCCTTGCTAGCATTGGAGGTTTGGTGGTGGCCGTGTATATGTTGTCTTCCAACATGCCGCTTACGGCCATGCGCGCTGGGCTCATCTTATTCTTTTTACTGACTGACGTGTACGGCCTATTTTGGCTCAATGGCCATAACTTAATCTCAAAAGATTTACCTAGCTTGCTGCTAATAATGATGCCAGTGATGCTAATAGCTAACCAAATTGGCTACAAATTGTTTGATCGTATTGATATGGCAGTGATGCGTAAGTTTACCTTAGGCTTATTGTCTGGCCTCGCCGCCACTGCCATGTACAGTGCCATAAGCCAATAATTAAGGCTTGATGGAAACCGGAATGTACAAAAACAGTTCTTTGTCAGAGCTGTTTGGGGTGGATGCAGGGGTACATAGCTCAAAATCTGGCTTTTCTACATAGTTGTAGTTAGATTTTGGTAACCAACTTCCCCAAGTGTATTTCATGGTTTCGGGTAGGTATGAAATGTCGCCGTCATGGCGGAATACGGCGTATAAATGCTCGGGTATCACCCTTGAGGTCATACCTTGCTTTGCATTTCTTGCTACATTTTGATTAATAGGTGATTAGGCTAGGGGCGCAGAAAAGGACTGATAGTCAGTTAATATCCAGCTTCTTTTTGATGCCGGAACGCGACGATGACGACTAGGTTTTGTACTTCTAATAGGTGATAAAGTGCAACATAACCGGAGCTTGAGAAGGGGATAATCAGCTCTCGTAACGGAGACATTGGCTCCACGAGTTTTCCTAGTTTTGGATCTGTTTCCAAAAGGCTAAGGTGGCGTTGGATTTCTATTGCAGCTCTTTGTGCTGCAACTGGGTTATGGCCATATAGAAACTGGCGACATTTTTCTAACCCACGTGCAGCGGTTGGTGAAACGATTAGTTGTGGCACGGGGGCATAGGAACTTCATTGTCGGTTCCCCAACTTGAAAGCCAGTCTTCAACCTCGGCGTGGGTTAAATGTAATCCATTGGTTTTGAATTGTTCCAAAGACTCCAAGGATTCCTTAATAAACTGAGATTTAGCTTCACAACGTTCAACATAGTCAAGTATTGCCGTTTGCATTAAACTTTCATTAGAACATTTTGTTGAAGTGGCCAGTTGTTGGATTCTAGTGCTCAGGCCTTTATCAAACGTTAATGTGGTTTCCATAATACCCCCGTAAAGGTTTACTCTGTGGCTCTAACTATACAATGCAAATTAGTGTTTGTCGTGCCAATGTTAATAATTGGTAATAGTGAGAGATGGCAAAGGCAGGGGGTAAAAAAAGGCAGGGTATAAAAAAAGGCAGGGTATAAAAAAAGGCAGCCCAATATGGAATGCCTTTTTAGGTGTTACCAAAGCTTAGCTAGCCTTTGCCGCGCCATGGAATGGTGCGGGTAATTACCGAACGCATGAT
>JAQRMV010000023.1 GCA_028598985.1 Gammaproteobacteria bacterium | reverse complement strand
ACTGTATTAATGTCATATCGATTAATCAGTTCGAGGACTTGTTGTTGCCAATGATTGTTCTTGCAGATAATTCGCATCAAATAAATTAGAAATACCAGAGTGTTATATAATTTCCTTAAAATGGATACTCCCTGATTATTATCAACGCCATTACAACAAGCAGAATGGCTGCTCAAGGCGACATCAAACAAAGTATAGCCGCACACAGCACATTCGCTCGGAGGCAAACGTATTATTCTTCGACATATAAGCCTACAATAGTGGGCAACGAGTGGTTCTGCTTGACGAACAGGTAGATACGGGGGTTACATAGCCTCTTAATGGGAAGCGTGGACGAGATTACGGCAAACCGGTCTTGAACCAACACTGCCCCCGCAACGGTGGATCGCTAGGCGATTCAGTCCGATACCAGCCCCTCTAAATGTAATCAGCAACCTGGGCGTGTGCACCGATACACGGCGGGTTCCACATAAATCGTGCGGTGGGTACGATGGATACCAATATGCTTAAATCAAACTTCCCTTTTACTGCCGTTGTGGGCCAAGCTCAAGTTAAGCTGGCGTTAACCCTGCTGGCTATTGACCCTGCTATTGGCGGCGTATTGGTGAGCGGCCCCCGTGGTAGCGCTAAATCCACCCTTGCTCGTAGCCTGGCAGACCTCAACATTGCCAATTTAAGCCAGCTTGTTACTTTACCGCTTGGCGCCAGCGAAGAAATGGTCACCGGCACCATAGATTTACAAAAAGTGCTGGGCGAACAACAGGTTCAATTTGCTCCCGGTCTTTTAAGCAAAGCCCATAAAGGCCTGCTTTATGTGGATGAAGTAAACCTTTTACCCGACGCCTTAGTTGATTTATTACTCGATGTTGCGGCCAGTGGCGTGAACCATATTGAACGTGACGGCATCAGCCATCAGCATGATGCAGAGTTTACCTTCATGGGCACCATGAACCCCGATGAAGGCGAATTACGCCCTCAGTTGTTAGATCGGTTTGGCTTTGGTGTGGCGCTAGAGAACACTTACAGCGCATTAGAGCGAGTAGAAATAGTACGCCGCCGCCAAGACTTTGATACCAATCCAGAGGCCTTCTTGGCAGAGTACGCCGAACTGCAACAAACATTACGCTCAAACATTGAACAAGCCCAGCAACAGCTAACCCATGTAACTGCTAGTGACACCATGCGTCTAGAAATAGCCGAGCGCTGTGTTGCGGCGATGGTAGATGGCGTGCGGGGAGACTTAGTGTGGTTGCGAGCAGCGCAAGCTCATGCAGCTTTGCGCCATGCTAGTGAAGTGTGCATGGTAGATATTGATGCGGTTGAAGAGTTGGTGCTAATGCACCGCCGTAATAACAACAATAGCAGCAACTCACAGCCAAACCCACCGCCGTTTGAGCGACCAAACGACAGTAAGCCACAATCCACAGACCAGACGTCCGATGAAGACTGGGGACAAATGGCCCCCACTACACAAAACACAGGCCAGCTACGCAACATTGCCCATGACACGTCTAGGGCAAAAATCACAGCTAACTTCATAGCCAATGCCAGCAAAGGCCTACAAGGCCAAGGCAATGGTAGAGCCACCAAACAATTGTCAAACCACATTAATTGGTTTTCCAGCTTAATAGCCGGGCGTAACAAAGCCGCGGGCATCGACTTACGTTACCGCCGCCAAAGAGGTGGCGATCCGGTCATGCAACTCATATTGCTTGACACCTCTGCGTCTACCTTAAATGGTAATGGCCAAAGCCTCGCTAAGGGTTTGGTGGCTGGCATTGCTAAACAGGCCTATTTAGCACGCCAACAATTAGTATTGCTAGGGTTTGGTAATGACCAAGTCACCGAACTCTACAGCCAAGGCCGTGCTCCAAAAGCCATGGCGTCATTACTTAACGACATTGGCGCAGGTGGTGGCACACCTTTAAAACAAGCCCTTCAACAGGCTGGCAACTTTGCCACCCGTTTGCTTAGGCGTAATCCCGCCACACGCATTATTAATACTATTATTACCGACGGCCGAGTGCAGCAAGACTTGTCTGGCATACAGCTACAAGGCGAATCCATTGTAGTAGATACCGAACAAGGGCAAGTAAAACGAGGCCGTGGTCAACAAATCGCTGACACTTTAAACGCCAAATATTTAACCTTATCCCAAGGGAGGCTTGCCTAATGAGCAAAACCCACGAAGAGCGCATGACTGCCAAAAAGGCCGTGATTGACGCCCGTATTGCCAAAGCCACAGAAGAGCGCGGCATTACACTATTATTGCGCGGTAATGGTAAAGGTAAGAGCAGCTCTGCTTTTGGCACCATGATGCGCACTTTAGGCCATGGCAAAAAAGCCGCTGTAGTGCAATTTGTAAAAGGCCGTGTAGAGACTGGCGAATATAAATTTTTTAAAAACTACCCAGGCTTAGATTGGCATGTGATGGGCCATGGTTTTACTTGGGAAACCAAAGATAAGGCCAACGACATTGCTGCCGCAGAGCAAGCTTGGGAAATCACCCAGGGCTTATTGCAAGATGCCAGCATCGACATGCTAGTGCTGGATGAGATGGCCTATGTGTTTAAATACAACTACTTACCACTAGAACCTGTGTTAGAAGCCTTAGCTAACCGTCCACACCATCAAACAGTGATTATTACTGGCCGTGTGATGCCTGAGGCATTGGTTGATTACGCCGACACCGTTAGCACCGTAAAAGATGATGGCCATGCCTTTCGTAAAGGCGTAAAGGCTCAAGCTGGCATTGAATTCTAAATGACACAAACAGCCCCCTTAGCCACTGTAGCCCATTGCCCCGCATTATTTTTAGCGGCACCCGCTTCTGGCCAAGGTAAAACCACCATTACCGCTGCCTTAGCACGCTATCATCGAGACCTTGGCCGTAAGGTGCGCGTGTTTAAAATGGGGCCAGACTATCTAGACCCACAAATTTTAGAACAAGCCTCGGGCCAGCCTGTTACACAGCTAGACTTATGGATGGCAGGCGCCGAATATTGCCGCCATCAGTTTTACCTCGCTGCCCAACAAGCCGACCTTATTTTAGTAGAAGGAGCCATGGGTTTGTTCGATGGTGATCCTTCCAGCGCAGACTTAGCCGCCACTTTTAATATCCCTGTGACTTTGGTGATGGATGTCAAAGGCATGGCACAAACGGCTGCGGCTGTAGCCCTAGGTTTAGCAAACTTTCGAGACGATGTTGAATTTTATGGGCTCGTTGCCAACAATTGCGGCACAGAACGCCATGCCCAACTCATTCGAGACGCCTTAAATGGACGCATGCCCTTGCTTGCTCACCTAGCCCGAGACCCAGAAGTGTCTTTACCAGAGCGTCACTTAGGGTTAGTACAAGCCCATGAAGTACGCGATGAGTTAGAAGTGCGTTTCAACTTAGGTAAAGCATGGTTAGGCGAGCAAGCCATTTGTGATTTGCCACCTGCTGTGGGTTTTGCTAGCCAAGCTATCGCGCCACCTGCACGGCTATTAACAGGCACCAAAATTGGCATTGCTCGTGACGCGGCATTTAGTTTTATCTACAGTGCCAATACTCGATTATTGGAGGCCATGGGCGCGGAACTGAGTTACTTCTCTCCCCTTACCGATGCACACCTTCCAAAGGTAGATGCCCTTTGGTTTGCAGGCGGTTACCCAGAACTCCATGCTAAAAAGTTAGCCGACAATAGCAGCATGTTAAAGGACGTTAGCGACTTTAATGCCGCTAACAAACCTATTCTTGCAGAGTGCGGTGGTTTTTTGTATTGCCTCGAAAGCCTCACAGACCTCAATGAAGACACTTTTACCATGACCGGAATTTTAGCTGGCCAGGGCGCTATGCGCGGCAAGCGTGGCTGCCAAGGCATGCAAGCTGCCATGCTGCCAGAAGGCGAGGTGCGAGCCCATGCCCACCATCGCTCTCGCAGCCAAAATACGCCTGAGCCTATTGCCCACGGTAAGCGCCAGCGCCATACGGCACCCGGTGAAGCTATTTTTAGACACCAAGGCCTCACTGCCAGTTATTTGCACTTATTCTTCCCGTCTAATCCGGAAGCCGTAGCCCAACTATTCACTAAACCTTTGCAAGTTAAAGGTTAAAGCAAATTATGTGGCCTGAATCTAGCGAACAACCACAGCCCCTACGCACCGGTTTAACCACCGGCACTTGCGCTACGGCATGTTGTTTGGCTGCGGGTCATTTATTGCTGGGCAGTACTCATAAAACCAGCGTTAGTGTCACCTTACCCAATAAAAGGCCTAATTCCGAGCAGCCTAGCAAACAAGTGGATTTACAGCTCACTGCGGTAGAAAAGCGTGATTTAAATACCACTTACGCCGCCACCGTTAAAGATGCGGGTGATGATCCAGACGCAACCCATGGCGCTACTATTTGGGTGTCTTTGAGCCTTGCGCAACAACCAGGCATAAACTTCATTGCGGGCACTGGTGTGGGCACAGTCACCCGCTCGGGTTTGTTATTAGACGTAGGTCAAGCCGCCATTAATCCTGTGCCTCGGAAAATGATGAGCCAACATCTCACTCGGCTTGCCGATTTTTACCAATACACTGGCGGTTTTGAAGTAACAATAGGCGTTGATAACGGCGAAGAAATTGCCAAAAAAACCATGAACGGCCGGTTAGGTATTTTAGGTGGTTTGTCCATCTTAGGTACCAGCGGTATTGTACGGCCCTATTCGTGTAGTGCATGGATTGCTTCCATTCATCAAGGCTTAGACGTAGCCGTGGCCAATAACTTTGCCCACGTAGCGGCTGCCACTGGTAATGCCAGCGAAGCCTTTATTGCCAACCATTATTCGCTAGACGACATGCAGCTTATTGAAATGGGCGACTTTGCTGGCGCTGTGTTAAAACACCTTAACAAGTCTCCCGTTAAGCGCCTAAGCATTTGTGGCGGCTTTGGTAAAATCAGTAAGCTGGCAGAGGGTCACTTAGATTTGCACAGCAGCAAATCATCTATTAATTTAGTTAAGTTAGCAGACATTGCCCACAAATTAGGCGCAGATAGCAACTTAACAACAGCTATTAAGGCATGTAATACCAGCTTAGAAGCCGTGGATATATGTCAACAGCAGGGCATCAATTTAGCCACGGCTGTTTGCCAAAATGCCTTAGTATTTGCTCAACAAACCGTGCCAAATTCAGTGCAACTAGAAGTCTTCGCCGTAAATCGACAAGGGCAACTATTAGGCCACGCTCTTAGCGCAGGGCAAATTCAATGAAACTATTAATCTTAGGCGGCACGGCAGACGCACGCCATTTAGCCACAGCCATCCACCAAGCTCAGCCGTGTTTAGAGCTGCTTTATAGTGTAGCCGGCCTAGTTCGTCAGCCGCAGGTGCCTGCCACTGTAGTGAGCGGAGGGTTCAGCCAATTTGGCGGCCTAACCGCCTACTGCCAACAACAAAACATTGATGGCATAGTGAACACCACCCACCCGTTTAGCGTAACCATGGGCGATCATGCACAGCAGGCATGTAAGGAGTTAGGGTTAGACTATTGGCGCTTTTTGCGGCCCCAATGGCAGCAACAATCAGGTGATGATTGGCGTTTATTTAGTAGCACTTCCGAGCTTTTTAATAGCCTTACTCATTACCAACGTATTTTGTTAACCCTTGGTCAGGTAAGCCCAGAAGAATTAGCCTTATTCAACCCAGAACAACAGATTTGGCTGCGTACCGCAGTGCGGCCAACATACTCGCTGCCAGACAATGTCACATGGATAAAAGCCATAGGACCGTTTGATGAAGCCTGTGAATTGAGCTTATTAAAACAACATAATATTACAGCCATCGCTAGTAAAAATAGCGGTGGCAGTTCTACGATCGCCAAGCTATCAGCGGCCCGATCAATCAACATACCCGTATTCATGTTACAGCGCCCAAATATTACCGGACCTGCAGAAGAAGACTTTGACGTCCTCGTTGAGCGCCTCAACACATGGGCTAAAACCACTAAAGCGCCTAAGCCGATCGTTATAAATAAAGGAAACCACCATGACTAAGAAAAAACCGGCCATTCTATTTGTTGGACACGGCTCTCGTGACAACGAGGCAGTCTCCGAATTTTACCAATTAGCAGAGCAGTTTTCTGCACGCTTCCCGGACCGCATGGTAGAAACCGGATTTTTGGAATTTGTACGCCCTATTATTGGCGACGCGGTGCAAAAATTAGTAGACCAAGGCGCAACCCACATCCATGCCGTACCTGGCATGTTAATGATTGGCGCCCACGCTAAAAATGACATCCCTAGCGAGCTTAACAATCAACAACTAAAACACGGCATTAAAATTGAGTACGGTGCCGAGCTAGGTATAGACGCTAAAATGCTACAAGCTGCGCAAGATCGCATTCAACAAGCCGAAGCACAGTTTAAAGACTACAACCCAGCCACCGACCGTAAAGACACTTTACTTGTTGTTATTGGCCGCGGTGCAACAGATCCAGATGCCAACTCAAATATCAGTAAAATCACCCGCTTCTTAGAAGAAGGCATGGGTTTTGGTTGGGCTGCAACAGGCTTTAGTGGCGTGACTGCACCTTTGGTACCTGAATGTTTAGAAAAAACCCATGGCCTTGGTTTTAAGCGCGTCATTGTATTCCCTTATTTCTTATTCACCGGCCGTTTGGTTAAGCGTATATATGCTGCTACCGATGAATATGCCGCCGCTCATCCAGATGTTGAAGTGGTTAAAGCGCCTTACCTGAACGCCCATGAAAAAGTCATCGACACCTTTGTAGAACGACTAGACCAGATTACCGGTGGCGACGCTAATATGAACTGCCAGCTATGTCAGTACCGTGTACAAATCATTGGTGTAGAGCATAAAGTAGGCCAACCTCAAGAAGGCCACCACCACCATGTGCAAGGCATCGGCACAGACGGCGACCACTCACATGATCATGGCCATTCGCACGATCACGGGCACCACCATCACAGCCATGAGCCGGTAGAAAGCCATGGCCATAAGCACTAGGCGCTTACCATATGAGCTTTGATTACCAGCCCAACCCCCATGCTATAGAGCAGGATAGCTTTCGCCAAATTCGCCAGCTAACGGATTTATCGGGCCTAAGTGACGACGCTCAACAAGTAGTGATGCGTGTTGTTCACAGCGTGGGCGACCCTTTAGTGGCGCAACAAATGCGCGTGAGCACTAATGCATGTACCGCAGGACGTGATGCTTTGGCCAATCACTGCGCCATTCTATGTGACGTAGAAATGGTGAAGCAGGGCATCACCAAACGTATGATCCAAAACCCTCCTTTGTGCTACCTCAATCACGAGTCCACTGCCACTTTTGCCAAGCAAAATGGTGAAACTCGCTCCATGGCAGCATTACAACTTTGGGGCGATCAACTTGCAGGCAGTGTAGTGGTGATTGGTAACGCCCCTACAGCTTTATTTCGTTTGCTAGAAATGATTAAAGCAGGCAGCGTAAAACCGGCTCTTATTATAGGCATTCCCGTGGGTTTTGTGGGTGCCGCTGAATCTAAGCAAGCGCTTTGGGATATCCATGAAACACTTGGCATTGAGTGTATTACTCTGCTTGGGCGTCAAGGTGGAAGCGCTGCCGCGTCTTCCGTAGTGAATGCGTTATTACGCTGCAACATAGGTGAACGTTACTAATGCCGCAAATTACTGTTATTGGCTTGGGCATCTGCCAGCCCCCATTGCTTAATGCAGAAGCCTTAGAAGCTTTGCATTTTAGCGATTGTATTATGGGTTCACCAAGGCAGCTAGAGAGCATTGCCCATATTCAAACCAATGCAACAGCAGCCCGTATGAATTTGCCAAAACTTAAAGAAATTACCAATAAAATCAAAGGTTTTGACAAGGTTGTTGTCCTAGCTTCTGGTGACCCGCTGTTGTTTGGCATAGGTAAATACTTGCAAACTCAGCGGGATAGTGACGTTAGCTGCATCAGCGGTATTTCTAGCTTACAAGGCGCCTGTCAACTCACCGGGCTGTCGTTACAAGATGCTCAGTTAGTGAGTTTACACGGCCGCCCTTTAAGCAATCTAAATCGCTACCTACAGCCTAATCAAAACTTGTTGATTCTCACGGATCAACACAGCCATCCACAAGCTATTGCCCAAGCTTTAGTGGCGGCTAACTTAGGCCAATCTAAAGTCCATGTGTGTGAACGTTTAGGATATGACGACCAAAACCACCGGCAATATGCCGCTAACGAATTAGCAACATCCACCCACGCTTTTGCCGAGCTCCAAGTGACTGTGGTACAAACCCAAGGCGGCGGTAATGTTATGCCTAATTTCCCAGGCATTCCTGATGCTCATTTTGTCACCGACGGTGAATCTGGCAAAGGGTTACTCACCAAACGCGAGGTGCGTCTCAACATCCTGTCCTTATTGCAACCTGCACCCCAAGACACTGCATGGGACATAGGCGCAGGTTGCGGTGGTGTGGCTATTGAATTAGCCCTGTGGAACCCCTTAGGCAAGGTCTATGCTATGGAGCACCACAACCAACGTGTAGCTTGTTTAAGTGCCAACATAGAGGCCTTTGGAGTGAGTGCTAACTTACGCGCCATTAAAGGCAGGGCTCCAGACTGCCTTAAAGATCTGCCTGATCCAGATAAAATTTTTATCGGCGGAAGTGGTGGCCAATTAAGCACTCTATTACAGCTAGCATGGCAGCGCTTAAAGCCTGGCGGACGCCTAGTAGCCAGCGCTGTAACAGAACCAAGTAAAGCCACCTTAAGGGAATTTTCCCAACACATTGACCAAAAGCCTATGGACTATTTACAAGTAGCTGTAAGCCGCCATGACACTATAGCTGGGCAAGATCTGTTACGCCCTGCATTGCCCGTAACTTTAATGTGCTGGCACAAGGCCCTTGAGGAATCTAAATAATGCATCACTTTCAAGCCCAAGCTGGCGTATTTTATGGCCTAGGTGTTGGCCCTGGCGATCCGTTATTAATCACCTTAAAAGCCCACCAGCTTATTCAATGTGCCGATGTTATTTGTTATTTGGCTAATCAAATTGGCACTTCCCAGGCCCGTGATATTGCCCAACACAGCATTGATAGCCGTAATGAGCCTGCTAAAGAAGTCGCTATTCCAATGCCCATGAGCACCGATAGAACGGCGGCTAATGCTGCCTACGACTTGGGGGCTCAGCAAATTGCAGAACAACTAAAACTTGGCAAATCTGTGGTCTTTTTGTGTGAAGGCGACCCTTTGTTTTTTGGCTCCTTTAGTTACCTATTAGAGCGTTTAAGTGATGCTCATGAGTGCCTTGTTGTTCCCGGAATCTCCTCCGTTAATGGCGCCGCTTCGGCATTAAAGCAACCCCTTACCCTGCTACAAGAATCCTTTGTAATAATGAGCGGCCGCCACACAGATCAGCAGCTAACACAGGCCCTTAACAACCACGACAACGTAGTGATTATGAAGGCTGGCCGCGCCCGCCCACGTATTCTTGCCCTACTGCATCAAACGGGCCGCACAGAAGATGCCAACTACCTTGCCTATATTGGCCGTGAAAACCAACAAATATTAACCGACGTGTCTCGTCTAGCCAATGAAGAAGGCCCCTATTTTTCACTGTTTGTAGTGCTCAATAAGGAGCGCAACTCGTGATCCGAATTTTCGCCTTAACGGATGCCGGCGCACGCTTAGGCGAGCGTTTAAAAGCACTGTTGCTGTGTAAAGATCCACAGGCTTCAATCACCTTCGAGCTAAAGCCCCAGCCCTTTGCGGAAACGGTGCAAACCGCTTTTTCCCACCGCGAACGCCTTATCTTAATTTGTGCCACAGGCATTGCCGTGCGTACCTTAGCGCCAGTATTAATGGACAAATATAGAGACCCTGCCGTATTGGTATTGGATGAACAAAGTGAATTTGTGATCCCATTATTGTCTGGCCATGAAGGGGGGGCTAATGACTGGGGCCGTGAAATAAGCGATTTACTGGATGCACAACTCGCTATCACCACCGCCCAACCTTACCTACAGCCTGTTTATACCGTAGGTATGGGCTGCGAACGAGGCTGTAGCCAAGCGCATTTATTGGATTTTTTAACCCAATGTTTGGCACAACAAAACCTCACCATTAGCGACATCGTCAGCATTAACAGCATCGATGTTAAAGCCGACGAAGTGGGCCTTATTGAGCTGGCCCAAAACCTCGGTAAAAGCTTTCAAACCTACAGTGCACAAACACTGGCAGCTGTGAACGATCAGCTCATTAACCCATCACAATATGTATACGAAACTGTAGGTGTGTATGGTGTGGCCGAATCTGCTGCACTCTGGTCTGCACAACAAGCCACCGGCAGCACAGCAGAGCTAATGCAAGCCAAAGTAAAAACCCCTAAAGCCACCTGTGCTATTGCTAGGGCCTACCCGCCCGGCGTTGGTTCAGTAGGCCAACAAGATTAACCCCTATTTAATAAAGCACGAGAACAACATGAGCAAATTATTTATCGTCAGTACCGGCCCCGGTGATTCACAGCTAGTAGCACCCCGTGCCCACGCTGCTATTGCCGCTAGTACAGATTTAGTGGCATACGGCCTTTACCTAGACATTTTGGGCGACGTATGTAACGGCAAACAACATCACGACTTGCCTTTAGGTGAAGAAATTGGTCGTGCCCGTTTAGCGTTAGATTTAGCGGCCAGCGGCAAAACCACATCACTCATTTCTAGTGGTGATATTGGCATTTACGCCATGGCCACTTTGGTATTTGAACTACTAGACATGCAGCTAGAAGGCAAAGAAAACCACCCAGAGTGGTTAGGCGTAGAGCTAGAAGTCATCCCCGGTATTTCTGCCATGCAAGCGGGTGCTAGCCGTGTAGGCGCTATGCTAGGCCATGATTTTTGCACCATCTCTTTGTCTGATCTTTTAACGCCATGGGAAACCATAGTTAAGCGTATTGAAAAGGCAAGTGAAGGCGATTTTGTCGTGTCTTTCTACAACCCCGTGTCTAAAAAGCGTGATTGGCAGCTCAATAAAGCCCGCGACATATTGCTACAGCACCGCCCAGCTTCTACACCGGTTTTACTAGGCCGCCAGCTTACTCGCCCAGAAGAAAGTATTCGTATCATTCGATTGGATGAGTTAGACGCCAAAGACGTGGACATGTTTACCCTAGTCTCCATTGGTAATAGCGAGTCGCGGCACATTGTGAATGGCTCAAAAGAATGGGTGTACACCCCACGCGGCTACAAGAAAAAACTTTAATAGGACACACACATGACCGTTTATTTTATTGGCTCCGGCCCAGGCGACCCAGAACTCATGACCATTAAAGGTCAGCGTATTTTAGACACTGCGCCTTTAGTATTGTTTGCAGGCTCGCTCATACCAGAAGCAAACATGGCCACCGCCAAAGAGCGTGGTGCCCTAGTGTTAGATTCGGCCCCCATGGCCCTCGATGCTCAGATAGAACTCATGGCTAATGCCCATGCTAAAGGCCAACACGTAGCACGCTTACATTGTGGCGACCCGTCTCTATACGGTGCCATCGGCGAACAAATTCGCCGTTTAGAGGCACTGGATATCGACTACGAGATTATTCCCGGGGTAATGGCCGCCTCTGCATCCGCCGCATGGCTAGGTAAAGAGCTCACCCTTTCAGGTGTGTCTCAAACCTTAATCATGACCCGCTACGAAGGCAAAACACCCTTCCCAGAGCGCGAGCGACTGCCCGCCCTAGCAGCTACCGGCGCCACATTAGCCATTCATCTTGGTGTTACCCGAATTCACAAAATTGTAGAAGATTTATTGCCCCACTATGGCGCAGATTGTCCCGTAGCCGTGTGTTACCGAACCAGCTGGCCAGACCAAGACAAAGTAGTGGGCACCCTAGGTGATATAGTTGCCAAAGTACGCGATAAAAAATTCACCCGCACCTCCCTAGTGCTTGTGGGGCATGTGTTAGACGCAGAAAACTTTGATGATTCATATTTATACGATGAAAACAAAGCTCACATCTACCGTAAGAAAGATCACAATAAGAAAGTGGGCTAGCTCTTCTGACTTTGTCTAGTTCCCATGCTCCGCGTGGGAACCGCTCAACCTAGCGTCATAATAACCGGCGCACAGCTGATTGACTTGCTATAACTTTTATACCAAAATTGGGTACATTTTGGTATAAAAGAGGTGCCTCATGGCCAAAAACACTAGCATTAGCTTGGGTAGTCATTTTGATAGCTTTATAAAAGGTCAAGTTTCTAACGGGCGCTATGGTTCTGTAAGCGAGGTAATACGCGCTGGACTACGCAAACTGGAAGACGACGAGAGTAAAATTGAAACGTTGCGCGCATTAATAGAGGAGGGTAAAGCAAGCGGCACGGCTGAGTACAGTTACGAAGGCCTTATGCAAGAGCTTGATAATGAGCTTGGCAAGTGAACTCATTTTTTGTCTCCAAGGCAGCAAAGACTGATTTGAAAAATATTGCTGCTTATACCCAAAAATCTTGGGGAGAAGGTCAACGCAGAACTTATATTAAAGAGTTAGATGTCACGTTTCATTTCTTGGCAGAAAACCCTACTTCTGGTGTTTCGTGTAATTACATAGCGAATAAGTTAAGAAAACACCACCATAAGCATCATACAATTTTTTATGAAAACGTCGGTGAATCCATTCTAATAATTCGCATCCTACATAAAAGCATGGATGTTGAGTTACAGCCCAAAGAACCATAGCGCCGCGATAAAAGGCGAGTTGATTAAATGCTGACACCCGCATTTATGGCTGGCTTGAAAATTACGCGCTGTGTTACAAAAAAGCTGGGCGCGTTTAATCAACCGCCATCTAAGCAAGTCGCACCAAAGACAATTAATGCCTACCACAGCATGAACTTGCGGGTTTTCTGTGCCAAAATAACGGGCAATTTACAACACCCTTTTCGCACCTAATTAAGCACAAGGTTATGCTATGAAACTGAACAAAATTCCCGCCACTGTTGTCACTGGTTTTCTCGGCAGCGGCAAAACTACCTTATTGTCTAATGTGTTGCGTCAGGTTTCTGGCGGTAAAGACCCTCAACGTATTGCTGTGATCGTGAACGAGTTTGGTGAATTGGACATTGATGCTGATTTGTTGCGCAATTGCCCGTTAGATTGCGATGACGAAGGTGACACACCCACCAGCACCCAACAGGGCATTTACGAGCTTGCTAACGGTTGTATTTGTTGCACCGTAGAAGAAGAATTTTTACCGGTGATGCAGGAGCTTGTTAAGCGCCGCGACGACATTGACCATATTCTTATAGAAACCAGTGGCTTAGCTTTACCAAAGCCTTTGGTACAAGCCTTTAACTGGCCTGACATTAAGCAACATTGCACCGTTGACGCGGTGATTACCGTGATAGACGGTCCAGCGGTGGCGGCCGGCCGTTTTGCCCATGATGCAGACCAAGTTCAAGCCCAGCGCTTGGCCGATGAAAGCCTTAACCACGACCCTGATTTAGCCGAGCTACTCGATGATCAGCTAAGTGCTGCAGACCTGGTGATTGTATCTAAGAGCGACCTTTTATCAAACGAAGAACGTACTCGAGTAGAAAAAGTGATTGCTGCCAAAGTACCCGCTGCTGTGAAGACTGCCTATATAGGGCAGAACGAAGATGGCACCAGCGATGCATCCATTGAGTTAGTAATGGGGCTAGAAGCCGCCGCAGAAGAACGCATTGAAGCTGTACACACTCACCACGACCACCATCACGACCATGGCGACCACCACGAACATGCCCACGATCACTTTGATTCTTGTGTGATTCATTTAGGCGAAGTAGATGGGGAGCGGTTACAAGAAGCCCTAAAGGAGCTACTTGCGAAGCAACAAATATATCGCGCCAAGGGTTTTGCTGCCTTGCCTAATAAACCTATGCGCCAAGTACTGCAGGCTGTTGGCCAACGCTTAGAGTGCCACTTTGACCGTTTGTGGGCTGCCGATGAACAACGCTGTACCTCGTTAGTGATGATCGGTAAACATTTGCATGTGGATGAACTCACCCGCGCACTAAAAGTGGCTGAGGTTTAATTACTCACTATGCATTTGCTCGCAGCTCAGCCTGGCGGCTTCGTTGAAGAAGAGGGCATTGTCGACCTAAACCAAGACCCCGCTAAAGTGGTGATTTTGGCTGCCGCTGATACCAGTCTTGCCATGTTGGCCACTGCTGCCGAACAGCTAGGCGACGAACTCCCATCTATTCGCCTAGCCAACTGGAGCCACCTGCTAAAACCCGCCGCTTTTGACCTTTATGAACACAAAGTGTTGGAGCAAGCCGAACTGGTTGTGGTGTCTTTTTTGGGCGGTGCAAGCTATTGGAATTATGGTTTTGAGCGACTACAGGCTTGGCAGCAAGCCCAACCCAATCGTCAACTTGTTTTAGTGCCAGGAGATGATGAGGAAGACCCAGAGCTCACACTAGCCAGCTCTTGTACGCCTGCGGTTTGCCAAATGGCATGGCAATACTTGCGCCAAGGTGGTGTAGGCAATGGTATAAATTTACTGAGGTTTCTCAACCAAGAATTGTTGTCAAACAACAAGTTTCAGTGGCAGCCCCCAGCAGAACTCCCCCAAGCCTTAATCTATCAACCAGGCCTAGCCCAAGCAAGTTTAGCGGACTGGCAAAGACAAACCACAACACAGGGTTTGGAGCAAGCTCCAGTGGTCGCACTATTGTTTTACCGCAGCCACCTACAAAGTGGCAATACCCGTATGTTCGACGGCTTAATGGCAGGCTTGGTAGAGCAGGGCATGAACCCCATTGCTTTGGCCATTACCTCGTTAAAAGACCCGCAGGCGTTAGCACTGGTAAACCACACGATTAAACAATCCAATACCAAACTAGTATTAAGCAGTTTGGGTTTTGCCAGTAACAAGGTGGATGCGCCAAGCCTAAGTTCCTCGCCCACACAGTTTAAATTACCCATTGAGGGTGATATCCCTGTATTGCAGCTAGTGCTTTCCTCCACCACCAGCGAAGCATGGCGGGAGCATAAACAAGGCTTACGCTCCCGTGACATTGCTATGCAGGTGGTTCTCCCGGAAATGGACGGCCATGTACTGACCCGAGCCATCAGTTTTAAATCCATGGGTTACTACAGTAAACTGTGCCAAATAGATCTTGTGGGTTACGAGCTAGAGCCAGAAAGGGCGCAGTTTGTAGCGCGCCTCGCTAAAGGGTATTGCCGCCTTAGCCATAAGGCCAATCATGATAAGCGTATTGCTCTGATTTTAGCCAACTACCCCACCAAGGATGGACGTATTGGCAATGGCGTGGGTTTAGACACGCCGCAATCGGCTATTAATGTCCTACAGGCTATGCAGGATGCAGGTTATGCCATTGATACGGTGCCAGAAAATGGCAATGCGTTAATAGAAGCTTTGTTAGAATCTGTCACTAACAACCCCAATACCTTGCACCACTTGCCCTGCTGGCAGAGTTTAGATGCCAACGCCTACATGGCACATTTTTCTGAACTACCCAAAGCTTGCCAACACGCTGTATGGCAACGTTGGGGCAGCCCAGAACAAGATCCAAAGTACAGGCAAGGCCGTATTATGTTGGCTGGCCTGCGCTTAGGTGAAACCTTTGTAGGCATTCAGCCAGCGCGGGGCTATAACCTCGACTTAACGGCCAATTACCACGACCCAGATCTAGTGCCTCCCCATAGTTATTTGGCTTTTTATTTTTGGTTACGCCACGTATACCAAGTAGACGCTATAATTCACCTAGGTAAACACGGCAATCTAGAATGGCTCCCCGGCAAGGGTGTGGCGCTAAGTGATGAATGTTGGCCCGATGTAGCCCTTGGCCCCATGCCGCATTTTTACCCCTTTATCGTGAATGACCCCGGTGAAGGCGCACAGGCTAAGCGTCGCGCCCAAGGGGTGATTATTGATCACCTAATGCCGCCTATGGCCCGTGCGGAAACCTACGGAGAACTGGCCGATTTAGAAGCTTTAGTAGACGAACTATATCAAGCCACCGGCTTAGACATTGGGCGCGAACAATGGCTTAGGGAACAAATTGTTGCCGCCTTGGTTAGCAGCAACCTTAAACAAGAGCTCGGGCTTACCACCCACACCACCGAAAGCGAAATGCTGGCAGAGCTTGATACCTACTTATGCGACATTAAAGAAGCACAAATTCGCAATGGCTTACACATTTTAGGCCAATTACCAAAGCCACAAGAACTGAGCGAAACCATAGTAGCGCTGTTGCGTTTACCCCGTGGTGAAGCCACCGAAGAACACGGCATTTTACACAACCTGGCCCTTGATCTAGGCTTGAGTGATTATGACCCATTAGCCTCAGAAGTGCGCCCTTGGATGGGGGCAACACCTGCGTTATTGATTGCACAAAGTGATGACATATGGCGCACCAGCATGGATACAAGAGAGCGCCTTGAACGGCTAGCGCTAAACTTGGTTAATGAGTACTTACTCTCGTCAAAAGATAACGACATAAACACTTTGCATAATAATTTGCCGCGTACTGCGCAACAATTAAGTTATGCTAAGGAGGTTATTTTAGCGGCTTTAGAAGACAGCACAGTGCGCGAAACCCAAGCCCTTATTCAAGGTTTAGGAGGCCAAGCGGTGGAGCCCGGGCCCAGCGGCGCACCGACACGAGGCCGCTTAGACACCTTACCTACGGGGCGCAACTTCTTTTCTTTAGATAACCGCAGCGTACCCTCAGCTGCTGCGTGGGCTTTAGGCCAGCGCTCTGCCCAAGCGCTTATTGAGCGTCACCTACAAGAACACGGCGACTACCCAACTCAACTGGGCCTATCCGTTTGGGGCACAGCCACCATGCGCACGGGGGGCGATGACATAGCCCAAGCATTTGCCTTAATGGGTATTCAACCTGTTTGGGCCACCGGCTCACAAAGGGTCACCGATTTTGAAATTATCCCAGCCATGCAGTTAGGCCGCCCCCGGGTGGATGTTACCTTGCGCGTGTCGGGGTTTTTCCGTGATGCTTTCCCTAATGTAATGAAGCTATATGATGCCGCCGTACAAGCCTTAGCCACCTTTAACGAGCCCGGATCAAGTGCATACAATGGCAATACTATTCGTCAAAATGTAGAACAGCGTCAAGCCGAGCTAGAAGCGCAAGGCGTGGATACTGTGCTAGCTCACCGGCAAGCTAGCTTCCGTGTGTATGGCAGTAAACCCGGGGCTTATGGCGCTGGTTTACAGGGCTTAATAGACGAGCGCTGCTGGGGTGAAAGGGCCGATCTAGCAGACGCCTACCTTAACTGGGGAGGGTATGCCTATGGCTTTCAGCTAGACGGCAATAAAACCGGCGATGGCGTAGCCGCACATGGCGATTTTAAACACCGTTTAAGCCAGCTTGAAGCCGTAGTGCAGAACCAAGATAACCGCGAACATGACTTGCTAGATTCAGACGATTATTACCAGTTTCAAGGCGGCATGACGAATGCCGTCACCAGCTTTAGTGGCCAAGCTCCAGCGGTGTACCATAGTGATCACAGCAACCCTAGCTCGCCCAAAATTCGCACCCTTAAGGAAGAGCTCAATCGCGTGCTTCGGTCTCGCGTGCTCAACCCTAAATGGATTGGTGCTATGCAGCGCCACGGTTATAAAGGGGCTTTTGAAATGGCCGCCAGCGTGGATTATTTATTTGCTTATGACGCTACCACCGATTTAATTGCCGATTATCAGTATCAACAAGTGAGTGATGCCTTGATCTTTGAGCCCGAAAACCAGCAATTCATGCGTGACAATAACCCCGCCGCCCTAGAGGAAATGGCCGAACGCATGCTAGAAGCCTGCCAACGGGGCATGTGGCAAGAACCAGGCGAACATCAGCACGCCTTACAAGAGTTGCTGTTAGACTTAGACAAGCAACAGGAAACCGCTTCATGACTAAGCTAACATTAATGGTTCAGGGCACCACTTCGGATGCGGGAAAAAGCATTTTAGTCACCGCTTTATGCCGGATTTTGGCTCGTAAGGGCGTTAAAGTTGCCCCCTTTAAGAGTCAAAATATGGCTCTTAACAGTGCCGTTACTGCAGACGGTGGTGAAATAGGCCGGGCTCAGGCGGTGCAAGCCGAAGCCTGTTTTTTACAACCCGACGTTCGAATGAACCCTATTTTACTTAAGCCAAACAGTGACTTAGGCTCGCAAGTAATCCTACGGGGCAAGGCCATCGGCAACATGAAAGCGGTGGAATACCACCAGCACAAACCAAAACTGTTACAAGACGTAGTACTGGCTCACCAAGAGTTGTTAGAAGATTTTGATGTGGTCCTAGTAGAAGGCGCAGGCAGCCCGGCAGAAATCAATTTACGTGAGCACGACCTTGCCAACATGGGGTTTGCTGAAGCGGTGGATTGCCCGGTGGTCATCGTGGCCGACATAGACCGAGGGGGTGTATTCGCTCACCTCTATGGCACCTACGAATTACTCAGCCCCACTGAACAGGCCCGCACCCGTGGCTTTATTATCAACCGCTTTCGTGGTGATAAAACCCTATTACAAAGCGGCCTAGACTGGCTAGAAGCAAAAACCGGCAAACCCGTGCTTGCGGTTCTACCCTACATTCACAACTTACACATAGAAGCCGAAGATTCTTTAGCGGTTGATCAGTTTTCAACAAGTGACAACAGCCAACTCTTCAAAGTGGTTGTGCCCATTTATCCTAGAGCCAGCAACCACACCGATTTTGACGCCTTACGCATGCACCCTCAAGTAGACTGCCAACTACTGCGCGACACCCAGCAATTTATGGGTGCAGACCTCATCATTTTACCCGGCAGTAAAAACACTCGTGGTGACTTAGCTTGGCTTAAAGAGTCTGGCTGGGACAAAATTATCCAACGCCATTTGCGCCTCGGCGGCAAGGTGATTGGTATTTGTGGCGGTTATCAAATGTTAGGCACCGCCGTACACGACCCAGACGGCACCGAATCTGCCGCAGGCACTAGTCAAGGCTTAGGCCATTTAGACATTGAAACACTGCTACAAGGAGAAAAACAACTACGCAACGTACAAGGGTACTGGTTTGGGGATGTGGGTAATATTCCCGTAACCGGTTACGAAATCCACGTAGGACAAACCAGTGGTAGCGCCTTAGCCGCGCCATTAATGCAGCTTAATACCGGCCCAGATGGTGCTCGCAACAGTGAAGACACGGTGCTAGGAAGCTACGTGCATGGCTTATTTGATGAACCACAACTACTGGAAGAATTATTACAATGGGCTGGACTAGAGCAAGCTCAGGCGTTTGATTACCCCGCGTTAAGGGCCGCGCAAATAGAACGGTTGGCCGATGAAGTAGAGGCAGAGCTGCCCGTAGAAAAGATTTATGCCATCATGCGTGGTGAAATCTAATATGGGTTTATTAGTCGCCATGGTGATTGCTTTGAGCTTGGATTATTGGCTAGGTGAACCTAAACGGTTACACCCTTTAGTAGGGTTTGGAAACTTGGCAAATCGCTTGGAGCGCTGGCTTAATACTCCGGGTGGTTTACTGCAACTTAAAGGCACCCTAGCCCTATCCATCACTATTATCCCCCTTGGTTTTGCCGCCTACAGCTTAGAACAATCCCTTGCAGCTAATAGCTTATTATCAACACTGTTTGCTGGCGTGGTGTTGTATATCGCCATAGGCTGGACAAGCCTAATCCAACATGCCAAAGCCATTTCGGTTCCGCTTCGTGCTGGAGATTTATTGGCAGCCCGCGAGGCTGTAGGCCGCATTGTGAGCCGCGATACCCAACACCTCACTGAACCTGAAATAGCCAAAGCCGCCACAGAGTCGGTGTTAGAAAACGGGGCTGATGCCATCTTCGCCGCCTTGTTTTGGTTTATCTTAGCGGGCATACCCGGAGTGGTGGTCTACCGCCTTAGTAATACTCTAGACGCCATGTGGGGCTATAAAAACCAGCGTTTTCTACACTTTGGCTGGGCCGCTGCGCGCTTTGATGACCTACTTAACTATATTCCCGCACGGCTTACCGCCTTAACATACACCTTGTGTGGTGCAGTGAATGGCCAAACCAAAAACGCATGGCATAGCTGGCGCCAACAAGCAGGCACATGGAAAAGCCCCAACGCAGGCCCAGTCATGGCTGCTGGAGCGGGCGCTATTGGTGTGCAGCTTGGTGGCAATGCTCAATACCATGGTCAAACCCAACGACGCCCTGTACTAGGCACAGGCAAGGCTCCCATGGCCTCCAGTATTGATGACGCCTGTGTCCTTGTGAACTATAGCCTAGCTGTTTGGATGGTGTTGATTGGAATGCTGGCCGTCGGAGGTGCCATTGCATGAGCCTGTTATTCCACGGTGGCGACTTACAAACGGCTTCTATCATCTATGGTCGCAACCCCGATGATTGGCTAGACCTCTCTACGGGTATCAATCAGTACAGTTACCCTATACCGCCTATTGCAGCCGCAGCGTGGCAGCGTTTGCCATACCTTAACCCGCAGTTAACAGATGCTGCTGCAGGGTATTATGGCCAGCATCATTGCTTAGCCAGCAGTGGCAGCCAACCGATTATTGAATTACTGCCTGCCGTTTTACCAAAGTTAGGAAGCCAAAAACCTACATGGCTGCCTGACATTGGTTATCAAGAACACAAAAAAGCTTGGTCTAACGATGCTTCTATTCAAACTTATGACGGATTGAGCAGCCTTAACGCTACCCAACAAATTAATGCCGCCTTAGAGCAAGGTAAATTAGGCCATTTGATTATTATTAACCCTAACAATCCAACAGCTGAACGCTTTGGTATAGACCAGCTGTATCAATGGAGCCAAAGATTAGCCGCCCATAATGGTTATGTGGTGATTGACGAGGCCTTTATAGACACTCATCCCATAGCCAGTGTATTAACACAACGCCTAGCCGATAATATGGTGGTATTGCGCTCTGTGGGCAAGTTCTTTGGATTAGCAGGTATGCGTTTAGGTTTTACCTTTGCCGAGGCGCCTATATTAGATCAATTGTCCATTAAAATTGGCCCATGGAGCGTTAATGGCCCAGCTCAAATGGTTGCTATTGCCGCCCTAGAAGACGAGCAATGGCAAGCACAAATGCGCCAACAACTGACTACAGAGCAGCCCCTGCAACTGGCCTTATGGCATAAACTTATGGCAGACAAAGGGGCCACTCTAGCGGCTAACCACGAGCTATTTCGTAGCTTTGTAATGCCCACTGAGCTAGCCCACCACCTGCATCAAAGTGCCGCCAAAAATGGTATTTTATTACGCCCAGTCGATATCAACTCAAGCACGAGTTTGTTACGCTTTGGTAATATTGATTTAAACCAAAGCGACGCACGCAAGCGCTGCCAAACATGGTTACAACAGGAATTTCAATGACCTTTTTTCCTCTGTTTCACAACACTCAACAATTAAAAGCCTTATTGATTGGCGGCGGCGCCATTGCCCAGCGACGCGCTAAATCATTGATTGATGCCGGCGTCGCCTGTGACCTAATCGCCACGGCGGTATCGGAACATCTCACACAATTAATACAGACCACCGGTGGCCGTGTCACCATCGACGCCTATTCATCCGATGAAGTGATGCTAGGTTACGGCCTCATCTTAGCCCTCACTGACGATCGCTGCGTAAACCAACAAATCGCACGCCATGCTAAAGCTATGGGCTTATTGGTTAACGTGGCCGACAAGCCCAATGATGGCAATGTTATTTTTGGCGCTACCATCGACCGTGCCCCCCTAACCATTGCTATCAGCAACGGTGGTGCGTCTCCCGTACTGTCCAGTATTTTGCGTCAACAGCTAGAGCAGTTTGTACCTAAAGCCTATGGGCAACTGGCCAGTTTAGTGGGCCGCTATCGTGCTCAAGTTAAAGACGTTTTACCCAACACACAACACCGCTCTAGCTTTTGGCATCAAGTGTTGCAAGGGGCTGTAGCAGAAGCGGTGTTTTCTGGCAAACAAGATGAAGCTGAAAGTCTGTTAATAAACCACTTAGAAGAAGCCCATAGCCATCCAGATAGAACCATGGGCAGCGGCGAAGTGTTCCTTATTGGGGCAGGGCCAGGTGACCCAGATCTTCTTACCCTTAGGGCCTTTAGGTTATTACAAAAGGCCGACGTGGTATTGCATGACGCTTTGGTCTCGGACGGTGTGATGGCGTTGGTGCCAGACTCGGTAGAGCGGGTTTATGTAGGCAAACGCCGCGCTAACCATAGCGTGCCTCAAACGGGCATTAACCAACTATTGGTAGACTATGCCAAACAAGGCAAGCGCGTGGCTCGCCTTAAAGGTGGAGACCCGTTTATTTTTGGCCGTGGTGGGGAAGAAATAGAAACCTTGGCACAACAACATATTCCGTTCCAAGTAGTCCCTGGAATCACCGCTGCCAGTGGATGTTCGGCCTATTCAGGCATCCCATTAACGCACAGAGATTATGCCCAGTCGGTACGTTTTGTCACTGGGCAATTGCGAGACGGCACGGTCAATTTACCATGGTCAGAACTGGTGGCAGAAGGTCAAACTTTGGTGTTTTACATGGGTTTAAACGGCTTGCCATTCATCTGTAAAAACCTTATTCAACATGGTATGGACCCTACCATGCCAGTTGCATTGATAGAAAAAGGCACCACCCAAGATCAACGAGTTCTGGTGTCCGACCTGACTCACTTACCGGCTATGATAGAAGCAGAAAAAGTGATGTCGCCGTCTCTATTTGTGGTGGGACGTGTGGTGGATTTACATGATAAACTGGCTTGGTTCACCTCAACCCGAGACGTGTAATCTAACATGCCGATGACCCATCAATTATTTGCCATTTTTGTTGCCCTGATTTGGGGCACTAATTTTGTATTTATTGAGCTTGGGCTCGATGATTTGCCGCCCTTTTTATTCGCTAGCTTACGCTTTACCTTCGCTGCACTGCCGTTGATTTTTATCCTTCCGCGGCCTCGCGTGCCTTGGCGCTACCTTGTTGGGTATGGTTTTTTTATTGGTTTCGGGCAGTTTGGTTTGCTGTTTTGGGTAATGGGTAGTCACATGTCACCGGGGCTTGCCTCTTTGGTGATCCAAGTACAAGCTATATTCACTATATTGCTGGCCCTGTTGCTGTTTAAAGAAATTATTCGGTTACCGCAAATGGTGGCCCTTTTTGTATCCTTCGCTGGCATTTTACTGATTGCTGCTCAAGGTAATACTGATGCGACACCCATTGGTTTAGCGGTCATCTTAATTGCCGCATTAAGCTGGGCCGCAGGCAACCTAATAGCCAAGCAATCTGGTAAAGTACACATCATCGCTTTTTTAGCTTGGTCGTCCCTTTTTGCGATACCTCCCTTGGCCCTTATGTCCTACTATTACGAGGGCCCAGAACTAATACTACAAAGCTTGATTACCGCCCGTGGGCAGGCGTGGGCCATCGTATTGTGGCAAACCGTGGGCAACACCCTTATCGGCTATGGCTTATGGAATTTATTGTTACAACGCCATGCCGCCGCGCTAGTGGCCCCATGGGCATTATTGGTGCCCGTATTTGGCATGGCCGCTTCTAGCATTTTTCTTGGCGAGGCCATGCCTTGGTGGAAGTGGGCTGCGGCGGTACTCATCATCGCCGGCTTGATGTTAAACTTAAGCGCCAATCGAACCGTACCCACCCCTAACACAGCCAATCAAGCCTAGTATGAACATTCTCCCTCGCCGCGTGCAGTATTTATTAGCCTTAACCATGGCCCTTTGGGTTCTTCAGGGTTTGTTTCGTGTGCTTTTTTGGGGCTTTGTCTCAGAACTTCCATTGGCCGCAGAAAGCCATCTAGTAAAAGCCTTTTGGGTAGGTTTACGGTTTGATTTAAGAGTGTCTTTATTGGCCGCTTTATGCACGCTGCCTTGGTTATTGTTACCTCGATTTAGTGCCGTAAACTACCGTGTGTTACAACGTATATTGGGCTACTGGTTTGGTATTATTTTGCTCGCCATACTGGCCATGTATGTATTTGATGCTGGGCATTACCTGTATTTAAGCAAACGTATTGATGCCTCCGTGGTACGTTTCAGTAGTGACATTGCCATCTCTGCATCCATGATGTGGCAGTCTTACCCGGTAGTTAAAATTGGCTTAAGCATGGCGCTTCTTTGGGGCCTTGGTTATTGGTTTCATCATCAATTTCTATTGTCTTTGTTGCAGCAAGAAAAAAGCCGCAAGCGCTGGTATAGCAACTGCATACATGTACTGGTAATCGGCGCTTTATTTTTATTAATATTACTAGGCCGCTGGTCTTTGGTGCCGTTACGCTGGAATCATGCTTTTTTTAATGGCAATGCCCAAGTGGCCGCCCTTGGTTTAAACCCCTTTGTTTGGATTTACGACACCGCCCGTTTTAGTAACAAAGCAGCCACACAAAAAGATTTAGAGCCCCACTTTGGTACCTTATCTCAGCTATTTGGTGCAGACTTCCCTAACCGTACAGGCGTTGTTTTAGACCGATGGGTTACCCCTACGGCACCGGTGGTAAGCCGCAACGACACCCCGCCTAATGTGGTGATTGTATTTATGGAAAGCCTTGGAGCCAGCCATATTGGAGCCTACGGCAATCAACTAAACCCCACGCCCCATATTGATGCTTTAATAAAGCAATCTCGCTGGTACCCACACTTTAATGTGCCTGCACGCTCCACTGCAAAAAGCGTATTCACCTCTATCACAGGCATACCCGACGTTTCCGCTATAAAAACAGCCACCCGTAATCCTTACATGACCCACCAACGCTCTGTTATTAATGCGCTAACTGAGCATGAAAAACACTATATGCTAGGCGGCAGCGCAGGCTGGGCCAACATGAGCGCCCTCATCCATAACAGTATTGAAGACGTTGCCCTGTACGAAGAAAAATATTGGTCTTCGGAAATAGTAGATGTATGGGGTATTTCAGACTACTCTCTAATCAAAGAAGCGGGCATTATCTTAGGCCAAGCCAAGACACCATTTTTGGGCTACATTCAAACCGCAGCCAACCACTCGCCCCACACCATTGCCGACGACAACAGTGGTTTTATAGAGATCGCAGAGGGTGACGGTTATAGCAACGAAGAGTTGAAAAACCAAGGTTTCTCTAGCTTGGCTCAATATAATGCTGTGCGTCTACTGGATCACAACATTGGCAAGATGTTTGAACAATTCAAACAACAAGGCCTATATGACAACACCATTTTTGTGCTCTTTTCTGATCACCAAGCTAGCTCAGCCAAAGTGGCTCACTTACCCGAATACATTTTTCAGTTTGGTATTGCAGAGCTGCCTGTACCATTAATCATTCATGCCCCTGCAATGATTACCCCCGTGGTAGACCACACCTTTGGTAGCTTGCCAGATCTGCTGCCGACCATTGCCGGCTTATTCCCTCAGCCTTACCTTAATACTACCTTAGGGCGCGACCTAGCTTGGGCCAAGGGTAAAGGTTTGCCGAGCTACGGTTTTGTACAGGACAGCCGCACTAGTATCGCTATGGACGGTAACCAAATAGCCAGCGTTAATCACGTGACAGGAAAGAGGGTGAGCGCAGATATAGACGCACAAGGTGTAGCCCACATTACTGATAAGGCCAATCCCTTAGAAGAGGCCGCCTTAGCTTATTATCTGGCCGCTCAGTATTTACTTAAGGCTAATGTGGCCAAACCAAAATGATGAAATTTTAGTAAAAAAAATGATAAACAGTTAGGCCCCCTAGGCCAGACGTACCCACACCAATACCCAGCTGTAGATAACCTACAAAACGCTCTATACGCTTACTGGATAGGCTAAAAGGCAGGCTAATAGCCACAGACAATAGGGCCATGCCGGCGATAGAGCCCACGCCAAACAACAACATGTAAGCCATACCCACCCAAAAATTTTGCGCCGCATTAAGGGTGAGCACCACTAACGCGGCAGAACCGGCCATACCATGCATGATACCCACCATTAGGGTGCGTACAGGAAATGGAGCGCTGTGTTTATGCTGGTGGGCGCTCACATCTGTGTGAGCCACATCTGCATGGTGCTGGTGCGCATGTAAATGTCGCTTACCATGGTGCTGATGAACATGAAAATGCACCCCATTGCGGCCCATGCGCCAAAGCACATCTAACCCCAAATACAACAACATAAAACCCACGGCACATTCTAAAATAGCGGCCATCTGGCCAGGAATTAGACGGTCGGCCAATAAGGCTACAGTGCCAAACATAAACAAGGTGATAGTGTGCCCTAAGCCCCATACTGCGCCATGACGCATAGCAGCAGACTTGCCCTGCTTCTGGGTTACAATAGAGGCAACAGCAGCCACATGGTCGGCTTCTAGGGCATGGCGTAAGCCAATCATCAAGCCCATTAACAGGATGCTTATTTCCACCTAATTTCCTTCATTAAACGCTTGCAAACGATATATCGTTTGGTCTACTTGTTGATAATTGGTGGCAATCACCACCTCACCACCCCATAACCTCAATTTAACTTGGGTTTGTTGCCCGTATAAGCAACCCCTAAAACTAGCATAGTTTTGTAGTGAATTTGCTAGTGCCGTTGGTGGGGAGTGATCATCCGACTTAGCTAACTGCGCAACCACAAAATCATACAGTGCCGGCAAAGTAAACTCTAAGCCAACATCGGTCATCACTACTGAACCATCATTGGCCAGCAACCGATGCGCTAATACTTGAGGTGCTTGTAAATAAAGCGCAAACAACTCAAGCACGCCATCATAAACCTTGTGATCAGCCACCCAGGTATTAAGCTTTTATAAAGCGCTTAGCCGCGTATGCGGTTAAGCCACCTAAGGTGATCCAAAATAGCCCATTGGCTATGGCCGTGGCATAGATAAATTGTGTTTGTAGGCCTTCCAGTGTAGCCACTGCTTGCGTATCTGGGTGCAAAAACCCATGTACTTCTGGCTGTGGCGCACCTACAACCCAGGGCGCTGCAATAAATACCAGCCCCACAAGCTTAATAGCCCCTGGTAAAAACACCAAGCTTGCAATACCCGCAGCGGTAGCAACAACAGCTAAAACCCACCACGCTTGACGGCCCTCAAGAGGCGCTGCTTCCATGCTTGGAATTTCAGGAGATAAGCCCAGCGCTGGCGCCACAAAAAACACCACATAACCCGCTGCACCCCAGCCCAACCCCTGCAGCCAAGAAATATTCATTTGCGCCTTATCACGCGCCATAAACATACCGGCTAACAAAATCATTGCAAATCCAAAGGCCGACAACACGTTAGACAATATGGTATAGCCTACACGTTCAATGCCATCTTCTGGGCTCCACGCTGCTTCGTTATGGGAATGGGAATGGCCATCACTTTGAGCGGCAACCACTTCGGGCTCGGCTATTTCAAACGCTTCAGCTGCATAGATAATAGGGGACACGTGTAACGCTTGAACAGCGCTCAAAACTAAACCTGCGACCAAGGCAACACCTAGCGCAGTTAACACCATAGAACGAAACATAGAAAATCCTAGTTAGGCAAAGCTTACTGGCTTAGTGGCAAGGAAATGCAAAAGAATGACGAGTGTCATGGGCTGCGTTGTGTGCAACGTCCATAGGTGCAAAACCAACACCCATCAATACAACCATACCCAAAATTGCCGCAGCAACCATTTGTACAGTGGTACTAGCCAATGCTTGGCTGGATGCTTGTGTATTAGTAACTGTAGAAGTTGTCATGTATTTCTCCACGTGCTCACCCGCACGATAAAAACTAGTAGTAGTGGGTATTAACCCATAATTCGTAGGCCGGTCTCCGGGCTCACAAGCATGCTTGTTTACCGTTGCGGGGGCAGCACAGCTCAGATTCAGACTGTTTCCCGTTAAAGCTAAATTCATGTAGCCACCTACAGGGCCTACTTTATGCCAATTTGACTCTTTTTTGAAGCTTTAATGCGAGTGGTTTAATTCAACATGCGACCCTTCAAGCCTAATAACACCCTTATAGTGACACTTGTCAGCAAAAACCAAGCTAGTTTTTCATACAAAGTTAAACTTATACTCTCGAAATTCAGGTTAGAGCGGTGGTATGATGTTAGGTCTATTTGCACACCTATTTACAGTGAGAACACCATGACCACGTTCGGTACCCAATTTGTTCCAGAAATGGCATTAGCTACCTTTGACGGCCAACAATGGAGCACTCCAAGCTTAGTGCCTAGCGATAGCATTTCACTACACCCGGGTGCCCACGTTTTGCATTATGCCAGCACCTGCTTTGAAGGCCTAAAAGCCTTTCGCCATCCAAACGGAAGCCACCATATTTTCCGCATGGATCAAAACATCGCTCGCATGGCACAAAGTAGCAGGCTGCTATCTTTACCCACTGTGGATGAAGCCATGCTTAAAACCATGATTTTAGACCTTGTTGGCCGCTATACCGATGACATTCCAGCGCCTCCTGGCACCATGTACCTGCGCCCCACCCATATGGGCACAGAAGCCGCCATTGGCAAGGCTGCCGCGCCATCTACACAATCCATGCTTTACATTTTAGCATCCCCTGTAGGGGATTATTTTGCCGGTGGTGATGCCACGTTACGGGTATTAATAGACGAACAGGGCATGCGCTGCGCCCCACACATGGGCATGGTAAAGAGTGGTGGCAATTATGCCAGCGCCCTTCAGGTATTGAACAAAGCGCGTGCCGAACACCAAGCAGACCAAGTGCTGTTCTGTCCACATGGTGACGTACAAGAAACCGCTGCCGCTAACTTCATCTTAATTGACGGCAACGAGCTGATCACCAAAGCCTTGGATACTTCTTTCTTACACGGCGTCACTCGCGCATCCATCCTCACCCTAGCCGACGAAATGGGCCTTAAGGTGAGCGAGCGTAACTTAAGCGTAGAAGAGCTCATTGAGCGCAGCGCCAATCCTAATGCAGAAGCCGCTTTGTCTGGTACCGCCGCCGTGCTTACCCCAGTGGGTACATTAATCCACAATGGCAAAGACTATACCGTAGGCACAGGAAAGCCTGGAGCCACTACTATTAAGCTTCGTAAAGCTTTAAACGACATTCAGTTTGGCTTAGCAGAAGACCGGTTCGGCTGGTTAACTCGAGTTTAAATTAACTAGAGGAATTACTGCTCTTCGCTAAGTCTAATATTTCATAATTATCGTAAAGCATTGGGAGATGTTGATGTTTGACCCTTAAAGGGTGTCTAGCTTTAGTTGTCGAATTAACTTGGCTGACATTTTCCCACTTCAGGCCGGGGTCGTAATACACATACTGGGCAGAAATTGAAGACAAAAGCGTAGTAAAGCTGGCTCCTGTGCCAAGCTCTATGTTCTGGCCAAAGGCATACTCAAGTTGACCATCAAACTTTCTATTAACACTCGGAACAAATACGGCTTTGGAATGTTTGCTTTTCCAATGATTCATTAATTTTTCAAAGCCCCACGACGCTGCCACTTCGCCATTATTATCAAGCAAAGCAATACTTCCGCCCGCATTAGTGATATTTTGACTATCAATATCAAATCCCTGCATAACCATAGTCAAACCTGTGAGACTGGAGGTAACGCCACATTTGTGGATACCTCCAAAATTCAGTCGGTCGGGTTTGTTAGATTTATCTGGATAACCATACTTGGCAATAAAATCTTTAATCCCGCTGGTTTTATAAAAACCTCCGTTAGGACTATGATCCATTAACGTAGTTGGCTTTAAGCCCTTTGTAGTACCGAATTGTTTTACTTCCCAGCCATGATAGTCTGGCCCTGCTAGACCATTTGACGAAATCCCTAACAGGGATTCTAAAGTATAGCCCCCTCCATTTCTGGCGACATAGGGCTTGATATCCCCATTCGGATGCATTCTTTGCCCACTCACCCAGCCTAATTGCCATATTTCGGTTAATTTTTGCAGCAACAGATCCTTAGAAGATAGTGCCTGAGATGCGCCATCAGTAGTTAGTAATTTAAAAAATACCTTAGTCATTTCCATCATCGACAGTTCTAATAACTCAGCAGAAATACGAGAGTTTGGGACGGCTAAGAACCCATAAGTACACTTACGATTTCCTGTTCCAAGTATCAACCAACGACCTTCTGCACGACCCATCTTTTCTGGTGACATCCATTGGCTCATAGATACAGAAGAACCGCGCAGATAACCAGAAAAGCGAACTTCGGGGTATTGGGGATAGTAAATTAACTTGGCATTTGGCGCTGCATAAGTATTGCCACTTAAGTCTAACCAATTGAAAGGGAACTCTACTTGATATTTAACACTGGATTTGCGGCTATCCTTCTTAA
>JAQRMV010000022.1:21912-30577 GCA_028598985.1 Gammaproteobacteria bacterium | reverse complement strand
TAAATAAACAATGAACGGGATAAGGGGAAACTTTGAGGAAAGGAATGACAAATAAGTTAGCCGTATATTGCTTCGGTGTTTTTTGTCATTTTTTAGGGTTTTTCTACAGCCTCGTTAGATTCACATAGGAGAAATAAAGTGGCTCCTCGACGTTTCGTGTGGATTAGCCGATAATTTATAACATCAGTTTAAACGACCCGATGAGGAAATCAACTCCCAAGCTTACTCACCCGCTGCAATTAAGCTGGCGTTGCCTCCAGCTGCAGTGGTGTCAATGCACAGGTGGCGTTCCATAGTATAGCGCTGTGGATCTGCTGTTTCACAAATTAACGGCAACAATGGCCCTGCTTTGTTTGCTAGGGCTTCCCGTAGTTGTTTTTGATAGCTAGGGTCCGCATTAGCAGCTACACTCTGGTAGCCCGATAAAGCTGTTATGTCTTGGGCCGCCAATTGCCCTTTAAGTACCACAAGGGGTAAATCACTCTTAGGTAAATTTAGGTCATTGACCACCAGCACCACAGCATTGCCTTGGGCTAAGGCAGTTTGCGCTTGCAATAAAGCAGCGTTTCTATCTGGCCCTAAACACAACACAAGGCCACGGGCTACGGTGCTGAGCTGGTTTAGCTCTCCCGTGGGCCCGGGTAACAGTAAGGCATCGCGGCACAAATCGTGTAAGCGACTGGCTTGGGGGCCAAACACTTGAGTCAGGTTAGCTAAGCGATCTGTGGCTTGTTGCCACTGTTCCATGCTCTTTGAGGTGATGCTATCGATGGCTTGCTGAACTGCTATAGGATCAAGCATAACTCCCGTCGGACTAGCGCTTGCAACTATTTGAGGCTCACGCAAACGCTGTACATACTGGGGGCCGCCCGCTTTAGGGCCAGTGCCCGACAAACCTTCACCACCAAAGGGTTGACTGCCGACTACAGCACCTATTTGGTTGCGGTTTACATAGGTATTACCGGCATGTACGCCTTTTACCAACTGCTCCACTCGGGCATCCACACGGGTGTGTATGCCAAAGGTTAACCCATAACCTTGTGCATTAATGGTATCGATTAACGCATCTAGCTCGTGCGCCGCAAAGGTTGCCACATGCAACACCGGGCCAAAGATTTCTTCTTCAAGGTCTTGGATACCATTTAACTGAATCACCGCTGGCCCCACAAACAAGCCTGTTTTTGGCGATGTTAAATGTTTTAGCACCTTCCCCTTAGCAGCGTGAGTTGCAATGTGATTTTCAATCTTGGTTTTGGCGGCCGCATCAATCACTGGACCTACGTCGGTATTGAGGTGCCACGGGTTGCCTATGGTCAGCTCGTCCATTGCACCATAAAGCATGTGTAGCACTTTTTCGGCAATATCTTCTTGCAAGTACAACATGCGTAATGCCGAACAACGTTGGCCAGCACTTTGGAAAGCAGATGCCAATACGTCACGCACCACTTGCTCTGGCAATGCCGTAGAATCGACGATCATGGCATTAAGACCACCGGTTTCAGCGATCATGACTGCATCTGCGGCTAGGTTGGTGGCCATCACGCGATTAATGTGTTGCGCCGTGGCCGTAGAGCCCGTAAAGCACACGCCACTCACTCTAGCATCACTGGTAATAGGCACACCTACTTCCTGTGGGCCGCCAGGCAAAAACTGTACTGTGGCTACGGGAATACCTGCTTGATGCATTAGCTCAACGGCTTTGTAGGCCACCAAATTGGTTTGCCCCGCTGGTTTAGCCAGCACGGCATTGCCTGCAGCTAAAGCTGCAAATACTTGGCCACTAAAAATAGCCAATGGGAAGTTCCATGGCGAAATACAACTCACTACACCACGGCCTTTATTGTGAGGCATGCTGGCCATTTCTTGTGCGTAAAAACGAGCAAAATCTACCGCTTCACGCAATTCCCCCACGGCATCCAGCCAACTTTTACCGGCTTCCCTAGCCAAAATAGCAAACAGTTCCGTAGCATTGGCTTCGTATAAATCTGCCACTTTTTCAAAACAAGCTACCCGATCCTCGATCGACATAGCAAGCCACTGGGCCCTGCCTTGAGGCGCCGCCACAATGGCGGCTTCAACTTGCTGCTTAGAGGCCATGGTTACCTGCCCCACTTGTTCACTATCTGTAGCAGGGTTGATCACCCATTGCGGAGTTTCTAACCAACTTGGGTCGTTAGTCGTATTTTCATCCTTCGCAAGGATAGGCTTAGCCTGCCAGCATTGTTGTGCTAAGTGAGTACGCTGAGACTCCATAGACTCCACCGTAGGTGCGTCGGTAATGTCCCAACCTTTAGCATTTTTTCTAACACTACCACCATGCTGGCCGAATAGTTCTGATGGCTGCACGATGGCATGACTACCACAACTCAACCCTTGCTCTAGTCGCTCTAATACAACATCCACAGGATCTTGGGCTATGGTTTCTGGAGCAATTTCTGGATTAACAAGCTGGTGAACAAAAGAGGAGTTAGCGCCATTTTCTAACAAACGCCTGACCAAATAAGCCAATAAGTCTTGGTGTGCGCCAACCGGGGCATAAACACGACAACGCACACCACCTTGAGACATAACACTGGCATGTAAAGACTCACCCATGCCATGTAAGCGCTGAAATTCATAGGCGTGGTTAGCACCTGCCAATTGTAATATAGCGGCTACGGAGTGGGCGTTATGGGTGGCAAATTGCGCGTAAATACGGTCATTCATAGTGAGTATTTGTTTGGCACAGGCAAGATAAGATAGGTCTGTATTGGCCTTGCGGGTAAACACAGGAAAGCCCGTAAGGCCCATGACTTGGGCGCGCTTAATTTCCGCATCCCAATAGGCGCCCTTCACTAACCGCACCATAATGTGGCGATCTAAACCTTTGGCTAATTGATAAAGCCAATCCAATACCCAAGGTGCACGCTTACTAAAGGCTTGCACTACAATGCCAAAGCCGTTCCAGCCCGCAAGTTCTGGTGCGGCTAACACGGCAGCAATCACATCAAGGGAAATGTCTAACCGATCCGCTTCTTCGGCGTCGATGTTAAACCCCATATTGGCGGCTTTGGCTTGCATGGCTAAGACCAACACTTGGGGCACTAGCTCTGTAAGCACACGTTGGGATTGACCCCATTCATAGCGTGGATGCAAAGCCGAAAGCTTGACTGAAATACCCGGGTTATTACGTATGTCATCATCATTACAGTGTGGGGCAAGGTCTGCAATAGCTTGGCTATACGCATCAAAATAACGCGTGGCATCTTCTGCCGTACGCGCTGCTTCACCCAACATGTCATAGGAATGTGTGTAACCTTTTGCTGTGAGCTTTTTGGCACGGCGTGTGGCTTCTTCCATGGTGCGCCCAAGTACAAATTGAGAACCCAGCTCTTTCATCGCTTGGGCCACGGCCTTACGTACAACAGGCTCACCCACACGCTTTACTAGGCCTCGCATAGTGGAACCTACCTTATCCGCATCCACTGGCGCCAACAATTTTCCTGTCACTAATAGGGCCCAAGTCGAGGAATTAATTAGCGATGAATTGGAGTGCCCAAGGTGGCTAGACCAATCCCCAGCTTGCACTTTATCTTCAATCAAGGCGTCGATCGTGGCTTTGTCTGGCACCCGCAATAGGGCTTCGGCCATACACATAAGGGCCACACCTTCTTTGGTGCTTAGACCATATTCGCCAAGGAATTTTTCCATCATGGTTGGGCTAGAATGACCACGAACGTGACGTACCAAATCTGCAGCCTGAGCCGACATTTGCTGCCGTACATCCGGTGCTAGGTTTAAGGTTTTTATTAACGCTTCAATACACACTTGTTCATCGGCCAGGTATGCACTACGCATACTTTGGCGAATGCTTTGTAATAGATCTTTGTTTGGCAATAAAGAAGTGGTGTCAGTCATAGTTAGGCCTAGAAGCTAATTAATTCAATAGACCATTTTATTCCGATACATTAAGTGAAATTTACTATATATTAACCAAATATATTAATAATCAACCATTTTATAAACACATTTATGCTATTAAATAGCAATAAATTATAAATATTAGATATATTAACTATTATAAAAAACCATGCACAACTCATAAAGGTGATCCTAGCCATGCATCAACTAGACCGACATGACACCGCTATCATTACCGCACTACAGAAAGATGGCCGTATGACTATTACTGCCCTGGCCGAACATGTAGGGCTATCTAACACCCCTTGCCAAATACGCCTTAAGCGGCTACAAGATCAAGGTTACATCACAGGTTATGTGGCCTTGGTTAACAAAACCAAACTGGGGTTAGATCACGTGGCATTTGTACAGGCCACCCTAGCCTCTACCAGCAGTAAGGCACTGGCTGCCTTTAATGAAGCCGTAGGGAAAATTGCAGAGATAGAACAATGCCACATGACCGCGGCGAGTTTTGATTATTTATTAAAGGTAAGAACTAAAGACATGGCCAGTTATCGTGCAATTTTGGGTGAAAAAATCTCCACCCTGCCCCATGTGGTACAAACCAGCACCTTTGTGGTGATGGAAAGTGTTAAAGACGTTTAGCGGCGTATTTAACGGCACACTTCAAGGGTTGTAGCTTGGGCAAATAGTATATCTAAATATTACCAATCAAGAAGGACTTTGCCGCTGTGGCCTGACAGCATGGCATCAAAACCTTGCTGAAAATCGGCGACTGGAAAACGGTGGGTTAAAATAGGGTCTATATTGAGGCCTGATTGCAGCATTGACGACATTTTGTACCAAGTGTCATACATTTCACGGCCATAAATACCTTTAATGGTGAGGCCTTTGAATATCACCTGATTCCAGTCGATGGCTGTTTTATCGCTCGGCAAACCTAACATGGCAATTTTGCCACCATGGTTCATGGTAGCCAACATTTGCTCTAGGGCTGGCATAGCACCTGACATTTCTAGCCCTACATCAAAACCTTCTTTCATATTGAGCTGTTGCATTACGTCGGTTAGTTTCGTATTACTTACATCTACCGCGCGGGTTGCACCCATTTTTTCTGCTAATGCCAAACGGTAGGGATTAATATCTGTTACCACAACATTACGGCTGCCCGCATGCCGAGCAATAGCAGCAGCCATAACCCCTATAGGGCCAGCGCCGGTAATCAATACATCCTCCCCTACTAAATCAAAACTCAGGGCGGTGTGAACCGCATTGCCTAAAGGGTCAAATATTGCAGCATGGGCATTCTCAATTTCGTCAGCCACAGGAAATACGTTTTCTGCGGGCAAACTTAAATATTCGGCAAATGCACCATTACGGTTAACACCCACGCCAACAGTATGAATACACAAGTGCCTGCGGCCGGCTCTACAATTGCGACAATGCCCACACGTAATATGGCCTTCACCAGATACCCTAGCGCCCACTTCAAAACTAGTCACTTTGTCGCCCATGGCGACTATCTCACCAACAAACTCATGGCCAATAGTCATGCCTATCGGAATGGTCTTCTGGGCCCATTGGTCCCAATTATAAATATGAACATCTGTGCCACAAATGGCCGTTTGGATGATCTTAATCAGCACCTCATTGTGGCCAAATTGAGGCACTTCCACCTCACTCATCCACAAACCTTGGGTGGCCTTTTGTTTGGTTAAGGCACGCATAGTCGTTTTCATACAATCACCCCCATACTGCGCCCGACGGCTATAAAGGCCTCCAGCGCTTGATCAATTTGCTGCTCATTGAGTGCCGCCGACATTTGCGTACGAATACGTGCCTGGCCTTGAGGCACCACAGGAAACGAAAAACTCACCACATGGATACCGCGATCTTGCATCTGCTGTGCAAACTGACTCGCTACTTGGGCGTCGCCTAATAAGATAGGCACAATGGCATGATCTTTCCCTAACAGCTCAAAACCAGCCATAGTTAACCCATCACGTAGCCGTTGAGTGTTGCTTATTAAGCGCTGTCTGAGATTTTGATCCTGTTCCACTATGTCGAGTGCAGCTATAGTAGCCGCACATATTGGTGGCGCTAAGGCATTGGAAAATAGGTAGGGCCTAGAGCGTTGACGCAACCACTCAACCACTGTTTTGTTGGCCGCAACATAACCACCGGAAGCGCCGCCTAATGCCTTACCAAAGGTACCCGTCATAATATGGACTCGGCCCATCACGTCACAGTATTCGTGGCTGCCTCGACCATGGTTCCCCATAAAACCCACGGCATGGGAATCATCCACCATCACCAATGCATTGTATTGCTCAGCAAGATTACAAATAGCCGTTAGATTAGCAATACTGCCATCCATAGAGAACACCCCATCGGTCACAATAAGGCGAGTGCGACTCTCTTGGCTTTGTATAAGGCACTGCTCTAGTTCTTGCATATTATTGTTGGCATAACGCAAACGTTGCGCTTTGCATAAACGCACACCGTCAATGATGCTGGCATGGTTTAGGCTGTCGCTAATGATAGCGTCTTGGGCATCAAGCAAGGTTTCAAATAAGCCCGTGTTAGCATCAAAACACGAGGAATATAGGATGCTGTCTTCAAAACCTAAAAATGCGGCCAAACGTGTCTCGAGTTGCTTGTGCAGCTCTTGTGTGCCACAAATAAATCGCACCGACGCCATACCAAACCCATGCTGATGTAAGGCGCTTTGTGCGGCATCGATCAATTTAGGATGATTGGCTAAGCCTAAGTAATTATTGGCGCATAGATTAATGAGCTGCTTGTCACCACAGGTGATGGCCGCTTGCTGTTGAGAGCTGATAGGTGTTTCATGCTTATAAAGGCCTTGCTCATGTAAATGAACAATATCATCCTTTAGGCGTTGGCTCAGTTTTGCTAGAGGTGCCGTAGGCAAATGGTTTAATGTCATGACCTTTATTCCTAGTAAGAATGCGTTTTATGAGACGGCTTTGTAAATTTATTGTACCGTTTACTGGACCGTAGGTAACCAATTAAGGCCCTCAAGGGTATTGGTTTTGGGCCTATATTCGCAGCCTACATACCCTTGATAAACACTAGCATCTATCGTTGCAAATATTGGGCCGTAATCCAAGCTTCCAGTGTTAGGCTCATGCCGTTGTGGCACACCTGCTATTTGTATATGAACAATATGAGGTAACAGTTGTTTAAACTTCGCCAAGGCATTTCCCTCGTGCTTTTGGCAATGATAAAAATCAAACTGGATACCTAGGTTGCTAGCACCTATCGTTTTGAGCAAACGTAAGGCTTGGGCTTGGTTAGATAATAAATAGTTGGGCATATCTATAGGATTAATCGCTTCCATAGTAAGCCCTATACCACATTCTAAAGCCTGCACAGCAGCCCAACGCAAATTGTTGATATACGCCTCTTCAGCCTCTTCAAGGCTCACTCCATCGGGCACCAAACCTGCCATGACATGCACCAAAGGCTTGCCCATAGCAGTGGCGTACACCAAGGCCTGTTTAACCGATTGCCTAAATTCCTCCTGCCGACTAGCATCACAAGCCATGCCCCTATCGCCCCTATCCCAGTTGCCTGCAGAAGTATTGATCAACACCTGTGGGATATTGCTACGGCCTACTGCAGAGCTAACTTCATCAATATTGAATGCATAGGGAAAAAGACATTCAACACCTTTAAAACCACTGTCTGCAGCGGCTTGGTAGCGCTGCAGAAAAGGCAACTCATTAAATAACATAGAAATGTTGGCACAAAGCTTAAGCATATGGATAATGGCGATTATAGGTTAACTTCAGTTCACATATTCCCAGGCAGCTTATCATGAACACATCCCCACCTGTAGGCTTCATTGGCACAGGCTTAATGGGCCAAGCCATGGCCACACAACTGATTAACGCGGGGGTTCCCCTTTGTGTCCATAGCCGAACGGCCAGTAAAGCAGAACCTCTTATTGCCATAGGAGCAAGCTATGCCCAAAGCGCTTTGGAACTTGCAACAAAAATAAAGGCCGGCATCATCATCATTTGCGTAACAGATTCCCCCGCTTTGGAACAAGTGATTACAGGCCCAGAAGGCCTTTTGAACGGCATTGAGCCAGACTGTCTCATCATTGATATGGGCACCAGCCGTTTTGATCTTACCCAAACACTTGCGCTACAAGTTAAAGCGAAGAGCGCCCATTACATAGACGCCCCTGTGTCCGGTGGCCAGATAGGCGCACAGCAAGGCTCCTTGTCTATTATGGCTGGCGGCCACCCTACTCAGATTGAACGGGCACAACCCTTGTTTGACATCATGGGCCAAAAAACCACCCATGTGGGCGACATAGGGTGTGGGCAATTGGCCAAAACAGCCAACCAAATGATTGTGGGAGCTACACTCAATATCGTTGCGGAAGCGCTATGCTTAGCCCAACAAAATGGTGCTAACCCAGCCAAAGTAAGAGATGCGTTAAGCGGTGGTTTTGCCGACAGCAAAATTTTACAAATTCACGGCCAACGCATGATAGAGCAAAACTATACCCCCGGCGCACGTGCCACTACCCAGCTTAAAGATTTACAACAAGCCCACCTTTTAGCTGCACAAAGCGAGCTACAACTACCCCTTAACCAAACCTGCCTTAATCAATGGCAAGGCATGGTAGATGCAGGCCTTGGGAATTTAGATCAGGCCGGCATTTTGGCTTGGGTAGAGCGTAATAATTAGCGAGAAATGCTACTAAAAACTCAGCTAGGAACTCAGC
>JAQRMV010000022.1:19466-21812 GCA_028598985.1 Gammaproteobacteria bacterium | reverse complement strand
AACTCAGCTAGGAACTCAGCAAAAAGTTTTGCATGAGCTCTTTTCCGCCTTCGGTGGCAAAGGATTCTGGGTGAAACTGAATACCTTGAATGGGGTATTGTTTATGCTTTACGCCCATTATTTCATAATGGTCCGCATCAAAATCACCTACCACGGCGGTGAGCTGCAGACAGTCTGGAATGGTTTTAGCTTCTGCAATTAAGGAGTGATAACGCATGACTTCTAGCTGATCTGGAATATCTTTAAACACGCCACTGCCATCGTGACTAATGGGGCTGACTTTACCGTGCATAGGCAAGTGGGCTTTCACTACTTTGCCGCCAAAACAATGGACAATGCCTTGCATGCCTAGGCACACACCTAGCAATGGGATTTTTGGCCCTAACTCTGTAATCACTTGGGCACATACGCCAAAATAGCTTTCATCATCTGGAGCGCCTGGGCCTGGCGAAATGATAATTCTGTCGGTTTGGGCGGCTTCTATGTCTGCAACGGTGATTTGGTCGTTGCGAGCCACAATCACTTCAAAATCGCCGATCTGGCCATTTAACTTTGCCGTCGACAACACTTCGCCTATGTATTGGTATAGGTTGTAGGTGAATGAATCATAGTTATCGACTAGGTAAACCGTAAATTTGCTCATGGTTGCACCTCCATAAATTGCTCTAGCACTTTAAGAGTGCCGGCAAATTTACGCTGAATTTCTTGGTATTCGTCTTCCGGATTGGAGTCATAAACGTTACCGCCACAAGTTTGCACGTAGGCTTTGGAGCCGTTGGCAAATACCGTACGAATGGGTATAGCAAAGGTGCAATCACCATTAAAACCGAAGTGGCCTACGGCGCCTCCATAGGGGCCTCGCCCATCTAGCTCTAGCTCGTCGATAATTTTCATGGCTTCAATTTTGGGGGCGCCAGTGAGGGTTCCGGCTGGGAAATTACTGGCTAAAGCCGAGAACATGTCTTCATTTTCGGCCATGATACCAACAATTTCACTGGAGATGTGCTGAACGTGGCTAAAGCGTTTGATGTCCATCAAACTGCGCACTTTAACGGTACCAAAACGAGCCACACGGCCAATGTCGTTGCGATGCAAATCGACAATCATATTGTGCTCTGCAATTTCTTTGGGGTCGTTCAATAGTGTACGTGCCAATGCGGTGTCTTCTTCTAGGGTAACGCCACGCTTGGTGGTACCTGCTAATGGATAGGTTTCCATTTCACCTTGGCGTAGGCGGAATAACAGCTCTGGGCTTGCGCCAATCACTTTTTGTTCACCAAATTTAATGTAATACATTTGGGGTGATGGGTTAATAATACGTAATTGCTCGTATAGATTGATGCTCTCACCCAGCATGTCGAAGCGGTATTTAAAACCTACTTCACATTGAAATATTTTACCCTCTACAATATCCCCCTTTACTTTTTTAACCGCGGCCGCATGTTGTTCTCGGTTCATGTCTTCGCCTTGGGGCACTACTTTTAAGCCGCCTATAGTTGGCACAGGGGCATTAATAAGGGATTCGATGACATCGATACGGTTATCTTCATAATGAAAATAAATCAGCTCGCCCGTCATTTTGTCGTAAATCAGGCCATCTTTGTACAGACCAAATTTAAAAGCGTCGAAGGCATCGCTGGCGGTAAGGCTAAGGCTTGGCTCGAAATAGTTCATGGCATCGTAACCAATATAACCGGTTAAACCACCGGCATAACGGCGGCTAATAATGTTTTGCGGCACGATGTCTCGCAACAGGTAATACGGATTGTCGCTGGTGTAGGACTGTACATGTCCTTGCCGATCACTAATATGCAGTTGGTTTTCTTGAGCCCAAAATATTTGCTCTGGGTCAAAACCGATGAGTGAATAACGCGAGATGTGGCTGTCTTCACCTAAGGATTCCAACATATAGCAGGTATCAAATTTTTGCTCTATTTTTTTAAACAGCTCGAAAAAATCACAGCTAGAGGTCACCGTAACGTAGCTTGGCTTGCGGGCCATTTTTATTTTATTTGGACGTGTCAATTTTATAACTTCCAGCTTGAAGGGCTTTAGAACCTCGGGTGACAGTAGCGATGCCCACTCCGAGTTGTTGTGCTACCTGGCGTTGCGACACACCTTGGGAAAGCAGCTCAAATATTTGTAATCTATTAATTAATTCTTGTTGTTCGTATGGCGTTAGTAATCCTTCTAGGGCAGCAGATATTTTGTCTGTGCTCGATTGGGCCATCAAATAGTTGACGACGGGAGTGAGAGGTTTGTTGCCGGTCATTTTTTTGCTTTGTAATGGGCTGCGTATAAAACGCTTAAATTGTATCAATGTACTAGTACATTAGCATAGTTTTT
>JAQRMV010000022.1:0-19366 GCA_028598985.1 Gammaproteobacteria bacterium | reverse complement strand
GCCATCAAATAGTTGACGACGGGAGTGAGAGGTTTGTTGCCGGTCATTTTTTTGCTTTGTAATGGGCTGCGTATAAAACGCTTAAATTGTATCAATGTACTAGTACATTAGCATAGTTTTTGGCACATACCAAGAGGGAGGTGTTCCCACGCGGAGAATGGGAACAAGATAAAATACGAGGGAGGTGTTCCCACGCGGAGCATGGGAACAAGATAAGATACGAGGGGGGTGTTCCCACGCAGAGCATGGGAACAAGATAAGATACGAGGTAGGGAGTTCCCACGCGGAGCATGGGAACAAGATAAGATACGAGGTAGGGGGTTCCCACGCGGAGCATGGGAACAAGATATAAAACCCTAGTTCCCATGCTCTGCGTGGGAACTGGATGGTGCGACCTATAAGGAGTCTATCACCCAATCGGGGTGGCAGTCGGCCACATCAGCGCCATGGTTATAGCCGCCTCTAACCCCTAAGCATGGCATGCCGCAGGCCTTAGCGGCATTAATATCATTACTGGAATCACCCACCATAAGACACTCTTTAACGCTCAATTTCATGTTTTGTGCTGCTTTAAGCAAGGGCATTGGGTGGGGCTTTTTCTCACTGAAACTATCGCCTGAGTAAACTAAATCGAAGTGCTGCGATATACCAAATTGAACCAATAAAGGCTGCGTAAAACGGCTGGGTTTATTGGTAATAATACCTTGCTTAATTCCCTGTTGGTTTAATGCAGTTAACAAGGATTCTACCCCGCTATAAAGGCGGCTTTGGCGGCTGCCCAGTTGCTGGTAGGCGTCCATATACAGCGCAAGTGCTTGGTCAAAACGAGGATCGGCCATGGTTGGCTTAAACTGATTAGCAAGAATTCGCTGCACTAACATAGCAGCGCCATTGCCCACCCATTGCTCTACTTGAGCGGGTGTGGGCTGGTCTATTTTTAGCGCATTGGCCATACAAACACTGGCAGCAAAAAGATCTGGCAAGCTGTCTAATAGAGTCCCGTCTAAATCAAACAGCACCAGTTTGGGTACAAAATCTACAGCATTAAGAAGAGGGGTCATGGTTTAAACTAGCTGGCAGCAAGCTCTTTACGCATTAGGTTAATAGTCGTTTGATAGTCGTCCGTATTAAAAATAGCAGAGCCTGCCACAAAGGTGTCTGCACCTGCACGGGCAATTTCACCAATATTGGCTACACCCACACCTCCATCAACTTCTAAACGAATGTCTAAACCAGACGTATCAATACGTTGGCGCACTAAACGCAATTTATCTAGCGTGGAGGGAATAAATTTTTGCCCGCCAAAACCCGGGTTAACCGACATTAACAGAATCATGTCTAAACGATCCATCACGTGGTCTAAATAATGCAGCGGTGTGGCTGGATTAAAGACCAAACCGGCTTTTGCACCACCGTCTTTAATCATCTGCAGGGAGCGATCAATATGGTCACTCGCTTCTGGATGAAAGGTAATGTAACTTGCACCCGCGGCCAAAAATTCTTCTATCATGCGGTCTACCGGCTGCACCATTAAGTGCACATCGATAGGGGCTGTAATGCCATGATCTCGTAATGCCTTACACACCATAGGGCCAATGGTGAGATTAGGCACATAATGGTTGTCCATCACATCAAAGTGCACTATGTCTGCACCGGCCGCCAATACATTGTCCACTTCTTCGCCCAATCGGGCAAAATCTGCAGCTAAGATGGAAGGTGCTATTTTAAAATCGGCCATGGGCTTGCGTTCCAGTATGTGGTATCAAAAAACTACTTACGAGATTTTTTAACTGCGTCGTAAGCGGCTTGAATTTCTTGGGTTTTTTCTTTAGCGATCTGCATCATTTCATCGGGCAAACCACGGGCAACTAGTTTGTCTGGATGGTGTTGACTCATTAGCTTTCTATAGGCTGTTTTAAGGGTTTTTGCATCACAATCTTGGGGTACACCTAACACACCATAAGCCTGCTTAAGTCCATGACTACCGGAAGCCTCGAACTCGCCTTGGCCGCCTCCTTGATGAAAAGACTGTTCTGCTTTCAAGCGTTCAACAATGGCTTCGAATTCACGCTGAGAAATGCCAATCAGCTGGCAAACCTCTGCCAAAACACGGCCTTCTGAAGGGCTAAACTCACCATCGGCCAAAGCTGCTTGTAACTGAATTTCGATAAACATTTGACGCACAGAAGGATTATTAACCAAAGCTCGACGCAAAGGTTCTAACACCTGGGATAGGTCGAATCCAGGGTCTTTGCCTTGGCCAAAGCATTCAATGGCACGCTTACGCAGAGTGCCTGTGAGCTGCATTCGTGTCATCACGGCTTGTGCGTACTCAATTTCTTCGGCAGTCACCTGACCATCGGCTTTGGCAATTTTACCCATGACGCAAAATGTAGCGTCGAAGAACGCCGTTTGCGCCTTGGCTTGGGTCCAGCTTTCAGCACCAGCAACACTACGGATTAATTTATCCAGGTAATAGCCTATGGCAGCTCCAAAAAGCACGCCCGACAGCCCACCCGTTAAGCCAATAAGAGCTCCCAACACCAATCCTGTTCTATGGCGCGCCATGTTAGCGCCGAAACTATAACTATTCACATTTTCACCCGTGTTATAAAACTGATCCTATAATATGTCGCCAAGGCCATAAGTGCCACATTGTGACCAGATAAATTGCCAAAATTGACACTTTTAACCTAATACACCTTTTTGAGGCCCCTATCTGACAAAATTTGGTTTAAACTTAGGCTTTAACCAATAAACACCATTTTTTTTGGTCCATAAACACTGGGTTTCTTTTTGCCAACTTATACACCAGCACAGCCCCATCAACTAAACAGGCTAATCGGCCTCCATTGTGTCCTGAACAAGGCGTTACTGTTATTTAGCTGTTTATTTTTCGGCAGCTTTAGCTCCCTTGCACTAGCAGAACATCGGCCGCTGAACTTAGACTGGCAATCGGCAAAGGCTACCATAACCAACTACTGCCCAGGTTATTACCTGCCCTATCTGCCGCCCGCACTAGACCAAGATTTACCTGCCGATGAACAACCCTTATACAGTGACGCCGATTCTAGCGAGTATGAGCAGGGTGTTACCCACCTTAGGGGCAACGTAGAGCTACGCCAGGGACAGCGGACAATGACAGGAGATTACGCCCGCTTTGATAACAACCAACGTTATATAGAAATGACAGGACATGTGCAGTTTCGTCGTCCAAACATGCTTGCCCAGAGCGATGATGCCCATTTTGATATGGCTAATTCTGAGGCCCGTCTAAACAATGCCCAGCTAGTGCTGCCTAATGATGAACTTCGTTCTAAGGCCGAAACCATTGATTACCATCAAGACGAAACCATCACTATGAACGATGGCTATTTCACCTATTGCCCTCCGGGTAACGATGGCTGGCGTATAGAAAGTAGTAAAATAGATTTAGACCCCAAACAAGGTTTTGGCGAAGCTCAGCACGCTATTCTTAAACTCGGCTCTGTGCCAGTGTTCTATTTGCCTTGGATGAGTTTTCCGATCGATGATCAACGCCGATCTGGATTTTTATTCCCCACAGTGAGTAGTTCTACGACCATGGGGTTAGATGTAAGCACACCTTATTATCTAAACTTAGCGCCTAACTACGACGCATTAATAACACCTAGATTTACCGAATTTCGTGGCACTAGCCTGGGTGCAAAAATAAGGCATTTAGGCCAAGACAGTGAACAAGATCTACAAATTAACTGGGCGATTGAAGATCCATCAACGCCTAACAATCGGTGGTTAATGGACTACAACCATAAAGCCAAAATCAGCCCCAACCTTAGCAGCTCCATCCATGTTAAACGGGTGAGCGATGTTGATGTATTAAGCGATTATAATGCGGGACAAACCAGCAGCAGCATTGTTAGTAATGGCACGTTAAATTACCAAGGCAAAAATCCTTTGCTAAGTAAAGCCAGCGTGTCATTAATCACCCATCAAAACCTCACCACCAGCGTGCCTGCTTATGATCAATTGCCCCATGCCAGCATTTCTGGTGGCGCTACATCTTCTCTGGATAAAGACGCCATTAAGGCAAATTATGCCATACACTTTAGCCGCTTTACCCGTGATACAGAAGGGCTAACCGGCGCCGATAAAATCACCGGCATGCGCACACACCTATTACCCAGCTTAAGTAGCGCATGGGTGAATGACTACAGCTTTGTAAAACCTAAAATAAGCCTACCCATTACTCGGTACCAACTAAGCGATACCCCTGCTACTATTGCTGCATCCAAAACACGCATTATTCCTCAGCTAGAAATTGACAGCGGCCTGTTGTTCGAAAGGGACCTGCCCGGAGGTTACCTACAGACTTTGGAACCTAGGCTTTACTATGCCTATACTCCGTACAAACAACAGGACGATATCACCAACTTTGATACCAGCCTTAATAGCAAGCCCTTTTACACGCTTAATCGGTTTAGTGGTCAGGATCGTATTGGTGACACGAACCGTATTACACTGGGATTAGATAGCCAGTTTCTTAATGCAAGAGGTTGGCAAAAGGCTAAATTATCGGTGACTCAAATCCATTATTTGAGCGACCGAAAAGTACACCTCAGTAGCAGTACAGCAGCAACAACTGAAACTTTTTCTCCTATTTATGGTCACATGAGTTACCAATTTAGCCCCCACTGGAGCTCTAGTTTAAATATTGATTGGAGCCCTCAATCTGGTAACGTTGAAGCCACCAGTGCTAGCATGAAATATCAGATGGGTAAAAATAAGATTATTGACGTAAAATACACCGAAACATTGAATAGCACCCAGCAGGGTGAAATATCCATGATTTGGCCCATAGCCCCCCAATGGACATTTGTTGCTAAGCACAAAGAAGACATTCGCAACCAGCAATTACAAGATGAAGTTGTAGGTATTGAATACGCCAACTGCTGCTGGAAAGGCCGTCTAGTTAATCGTTATTGGTTAGTGGATCAAGCTAAAGGTATTGAACACGGCATATTTTTTGAGATCTCATTGAAAGGCTTAGGCAACAGAGACAAACAATTGACCAGCGGCAACAAGGTTCGTATGGCAGATTTTATGAAAGGAATTACTGGCTATAATGAATACACTCAGTAAATGGGGCACAAACCTTGGCTTAGCACTAAGCCTAACCGTATCTTGTTCGGCTTTTGCAGCACAAAAGCTAGACAGCATTGTAGCCATCGTCAATGATGATGTGGTATTGCAAAGTGATTTAAGCGCTCGCTTAACGCAGGTTAAGCAGAAAATGGCTAACAGCAATACCAATACGCCCGACATTGAGCGGCTCACTAGCCAGGTATTAGACCAGCTCATTATTGAAAACTTACAGCTACAGCTGGCAAAAAAACAGGGCGTGCATATTGCCGATCCAAGCTTAGATATCTCGATTGAACGCATTGCTAAAAACAACCAGCTTTCTATGGCCCAGCTAGAACAAGCGGTGACCAATGGCGGTGAATCCATGGCTGAATTTAGGGAAAAAATTCGTCTAGAACTCACCGTGAACGAAATCCAAGCCACCTCTGTGAACCGCCGCATTCGTATAAGTGAGCATGAAATAGACCGCTATTTAGCCTCAAATCAAGGCCAAAAATTAGCCGATACCGAATACGAAATAGGCCACATTTTAGTGAGTATCAGTGCTCAACCAGACGCTGAAGAACTGGCCCTTGCGGAACAAAAATTAGCTGAAATAGACGCTGCTTTAACACAAGGCACAGCGTTTAGCAGTATTGCTGCCACTTATTCAGACGCCTTAAACGCACTAAAAGGTGGCAGCCTTGGCTGGCGCAAGGGAAGCGAATTACCAGAACTATTTGCCGAACCTATCAAAGGCATGGCTATTAATGAAGTAAGCCTACCAATCCGCAACAGCAGTGGCTTTCACTTAATCACTTTAATCAACAAACGTGGTGCTAGCATTCAAACCGTAGCTCAAACCAAAGCTAACCATATTCTTATAGTACCTAATCAAATTCGCACCAGCGCCCAAGCAAAAGAACTGATTGAAGAGCTTCATCAGCGTTTAGTAAACGGCGCAGATTTTTACGACTTGGCGCGCACCTTTAGCGATGATGCCAATTCTGCCCACAGTGGCGGCGACTTAGGCTGGCTTAATGCCAATCAACTGCCTCCAGTATTACAAACAGCCCTAGACCAGCTAGCGACCGAAGAACTAAGCCAACCCATACAAAACGAAAGCGGTTGGCACCTACTGCAAGTCGTAGAGCGCCGCACTAAAGATGTAGGCCAAGCTAACCTTAGATTCCAAGCCAAACACGCCATTAAGCTCAGTAAATTTGCCAACGAACTAGAAAATTGGTTACGTGAAATCCGCAATCAAGCTTATATAGAGATCCGCTAGCCATGCGGCGCCTATTGGTTACTGCAGGCGAACCCGCGGGCATTGGCCCCGATCTATGTCTGACTTTGGCTGGCCAACCTACCCCAATTTTAAACCATGCAGAAATTGTGATTGTAGCTGACATGGGTTTACTGCAAGATCGTGCAGAAAAACTTGGGATTAGCGTTGATTTTTGCCATATAAACCTTGCTCAAAAAGCCACCGCCACGGCACCCAACCAACTTAAAGTATTGCATGTGCCCTTAAAGGTAGAGAGCCGTGCTGGGCATTTAGATGCCGACAACAGCTCCTACGTGCTCACCACCCTAAACATAGCTTGCGATGCCTGCTTAAAAGGCCAAGCCCACGCCATGGTTACCGCCCCTGTGCACAAAGGCATTATCAATGATGCCGGCACTGCGTTTAGCGGGCACACCGAGTATTTACAAGCCCGTTGTAATGTAGACCAAGTGGTGATGATGCTGGCTTGTGATGCCATGCGCGTTACTTTAGCCACCACACACTTACCCCTAAAAGACGTGGCCGCTGCAATTACGCCCAAATCCCTTAGCCAAAGCCTGCGTATTATAGATGCCGAATTAAAAATTAAATTTGCCATCAAACACCCCTGCATTTACGTGTGTGGGCTTAATCCCCATGCTGGCGAAGATGGCCACCTAGGTCATGAAGAAATTGAGGTGATAATACCTACCTTAGAGCAGCTACGACTTGAAGGCTTGAACCTTGTAGGCCCGTTGCCTGCGGACACATTATTTAACCCTACTAATCTTGCTAAAGCCGATGTGGTGTTAGCAATGTATCACGACCAAGGTTTACCCGTGCTAAAATACGCAGGCTTTGGTGACGCTGTAAATATTACCTTAGGCCTACCTATTATTCGCACCTCTGTAGACCACGGCACGGCCATAGATATAGCAGGCACAGGCCAAGCACAAAACAGCAGCTTATTAAGGGCGGCCGAAAGTGCATTACAGCTTTCACTTCACATTTAGATTGCCCAACCAACGAGATTTTTATGGCAGGTCCAACCCCAAAAAAGCACCAAGCTCGCAAACGTTTTGGTCAAAACTTTTTACAAGACCAAGGCATTATTCGTCATATAGTGGCTTGCATTCGGCCTAAACCAAAACAAAATATCGTTGAAATTGGCCCTGGGCTTGGCGCCATTACCGAGCATTTACTGGCCGCCGCCGGCCACTTAGACGTAGTAGAGCTAGACCGAGATTTGTTACCTCATTTACGCATTTCCTTTGCTAGTTATGGGGCCAACCTTAGAATTCATGAAGCTGATGCTTTAAAATTTGATTTCAAAAGCCTTAGCACCCACGCTAAATCACTGCGCATAGTAGGCAACCTGCCCTACAATATTTCTACCCCGTTAATTTTTCATCTTCTTGAGCAAGCAGATTGTATTGAAGACATGCATTTTATGTTACAAAAAGAAGTGGTTTTAAGATTAGCGGCAGGGGCTGGAACCAACAATTACGGCCGCCTAAGCATCATGGCGCAATACTATTGCCGTGTGGATCACTTATTTGAAGTACCACCAGAGGCCTTCGACCCTAGACCCAAGGTAGACTCTGCCATTGTACGTATGGCACCTTATGCAAAATTGCCCCATGTGGCTAATGACTTTAAACACTTTGAGCAGTTGGTGAAAAGTGGCTTTGCACAACGTCGTAAAACCCTGCGTAATAATTTAAAAGGCATCGCTAACGATGAACAGTTGCAAAGTTTAGGAATTGACCCTAGCATTCGACCAGAGCGTTTAACGGTGGCCAATTTTGTGGCTATCAGCAACCTATTGACCCAAATACCGAGCTAAATCTATACCATGAGCACCTCGAGCAATAATTACGATGTTAACATCGGCGTGAAGACGGAATTCTTAGCAGAGCAATCTGATCCAACCCGCAATCGCTATGTGTTTGCCTATAAGGTCACCATTACCAACAGCGGTGTTCAAAGCGCCCAGTTAATGAGCCGAAAATGGGTCATCACCGACGGTGATGGCAAAATTCAAGAAGTGTCTGGAGACGGCGTGGTGGGCCAGCAGCCTATCATAGAACCTGGTCAGCGCCACCAATACACCAGCGGCACAGTCTTAGAAACCAAGGTAGGTAGCATGCGCGGTTGTTACAGTATGATAGCAGCAGATGGCCATGAATTTTCTGCGCCTATCCCCTCTTTTACCCTGTCCTACCCCAACGCCTTACATTAAGTTCTATTGCTATGGCTACGTATGCAGTAGGTGATATCCAAGGCTGTTTAGAACCACTAAAAGCCTTATTGAATGCAGTGAGTTTTAGTTCTACCGACACCCTATGGGTAGCGGGAGACCTAGTGAACCGTGGCCCAGATTCCCTTGCAACATTACGCTACATTAAGTCTATGGGTAGCCAGGCTGTAGTGATATTGGGCAACCATGATTTGCACCTTCTAGCCCTGCATGCTAACAATACCTCGTTAAAATCCACAGACACTTTAAAACCGATCTTCGATGCCCCGGACCGAACATCTTTATTAGCTTGGCTACAACAACAGCCTTTGCTTCACTATGACTCTGCGCTTGATACCGTGATGACCCATGCCGGAATACCGCCTTGTTGGAACCTTGCGCAAGCACAACAATATGGGCAAGAATTGCATCAAGTATTAACAAGTGATGTAGCGCCGTGTTTTTTCGCTAACATGTATGGCGACCAGCCCAACCTATGGCACGAACAACTGCAAGGCATGGAGCGCTGGCGTTGTATTACTAATTATTTTACTCGTATGCGTTTTATTAAACCCAACGGCGAATTAAACCTAACCCACAGTGGCAAGGCAACGCTCCATACTGGCGCTGATAATGGTGGATTAGTACCCTGGTTCAAAGTGCCTAGTTTGGTTACGTCACGGCAAGTGTTTGGCCACTGGGCCGCCTTAGAGGGCGAGACTGGCCACAACCACATTATTAATCTAGACATGGGCTGCGTATGGGGCGGACACCTTAAACTCATGTGCTTGGATAACGGCCAATGTTATACCGTAGACTGCCCTTAAGCCGACTGACGGGTCGCAGGGTTTTAAATAAGCAAAAACTAATATACTATTGCACAAACTGAACATGCACACTAAACTGCTGAACAATATATAGGAATAGAATATGTCTGAAATTACCTCCATTGCCCCTGCTGACGTTATGGACAAAGTTAAGCAAGGCGCTTATCTGGTTGATATCCGCGATGTAAGTAGCTATCAAAACCATCACATCAAAAACAGTGAACGGATAGATAATGACACCTTGCCCAATTTTTTGCGCGAAGCCAATATGGATAAACCTATCATTGTGTGTTGTTATCATGGGGTTAGCTCTATCTCGGCTGCAGGTTTTTTAGCGCAGCAAGGCTTTGATGAAGTGTACAGCGTAGAAGGTGGTTTTTCGGCCTATGCTTTGCAGCACCCAGAGCATTGCAACTCACTATGAGGCACACACCCCATGGCCACTAGCCAGACCTATTTAGTAGGCGGTGCGGTACGCGACCACTTACTGGGCCTAGAGGTACACGAGCGCGACTACGTTGTGGTGGGGAGCACTCCTCAAGCCTTACTGGCCCAGGGTTATACTCAGGTTGGTAAAGATTTCCCAGTATTTTTGCACCCTTATAGCAAAGAAGAATACGCACTAGCACGTACCGAACGCAAAGCAGGCCAAGGTTATAAGGGGTTTGAGGTGCATGCCACTCCAGACGTGACCCTAGAAGACGATTTACTGCGCCGAGACCTGACTATTAATGCCATAGCCCAAGCTGAAGATGGGCAACTTATAGACCCCTACGGCGGCCAGCAAGACATTAAAGCAAAACTGCTACGCCATGTTTCAGAGGCCTTTAGCGAAGACCCATTGCGAGTGTTACGGGCGGCTAGATTTGCAGCCCATCTGCATCATTTAGGGTTTGTTATCGCTACAGAGACTAAAGCATTACTGGTTTCTATCACCCATTCGGGTGAATTAAGCACATTAGCTAAAGAACGGGTTTGGATAGAAACTCAAAAAGCCCTTAACAGCCAAAGCCCATGGGTGTATTTTGAGGTATTGGAAGCCTGTGGTGCACTACAAGAACTAATGCCTAGCATTGCTGAACTGCTAACCCGCAGACCTAAAGCATTAAGCACTCTTAAACTGTTAAGTGAAGCCAAGACCAGCGTTGCAGTGCGCCTTACGGGCTTACTGTACCAACTTAACAAAATACAAATTGAAGACCTAGCAGCGCAAATAAAAATCCCTAACGCACCAAAATATCTGGCTTTAGCCACCAGCAATCACCAGCGCCAATTGCGTGCTTATGCAGAACTAAATGCCGCACAAAAACACCAGCTACTCAGCAATCTTGGCCTTATCCGTAATACGGAATTATTAGACGACCTTATCACCCTATGCCAAGCCATCACCCAAAGCCAAGAGCCCTTATTTGGCTGGCAATCGCCAAAACAAGAAATGTTAGATGATTTAACTAAAATAGATCACGTAAAGCCTGCGCAACTAATAGCCCAAGGGTTAAGTGGAAAAATGCTTGGTGAAGCCCTTAAGTTAGCTCAAATCCAAGCTTTATAGGCTTAACTCAATGACCCATAGGGGTTGCTCTAAGCCACAAGAAAGAGCTAATTCGGCCATGGTGATACCGGCAACAGGGTGCCTTAAATGAGGCACCAAATCTGCCAATGGCTGCAGCACATAAGCACAGGATAAAATATCAGGCCGTGGCACCTTGGATTGTTCATCCACCAGGCTCCCAAACAGCAGCAAATCCATGTCTAAGCCATGATTACAGGGTGTGTGACTTCCGTCTGCAGGCCTTTTACGCCCATGCTTGGTTTCCGTGGCCCGTATCCATTGCATCAACTGGGTATGGCTCATAGGGCATTGAAACCCCACCACCATATTGAGGAAATCTGGCCCATCCATGCCCACAGCTGGCGCTCGATATACAGGCGACATGTCTACCTTGCCAAAGGCTAACCTCAGCTCGTCCATGCCAGCTTGTAAGCTAGCTTGGGGCTGTATGTTGGCCCCGAGGCCTAAGTAGACTTGCGTCATCATGCAGGCTTTACGCCGCGTTCTATCATTACACCTACATCACGTGCATTGGCGATGGCGTCTGGCTTGCCTAATTTTATACGAACAAAAGGCACTGGGAACTCGGCTAAAATTAACGCTGCAATTTCTTCTGCCATGGTTTCCACAAGTAAGAATTCGCTTTGCTCTACAAACTGCGTTAGACGATCTGATACATCTTTGTAGCTTACGGTACGGTCTATATCTTCGGTGGCTGCTGAGGGACTAATATCCACCGCCATTTCCACATCTAACACTACTTTTTGGCGTATTTCTCGTTCCCAATCAAAAATACCAATGACCGTGTCTACAGCCAAACCGTGCACATATACTGTGTCCATAATAAAATCTCTTGGTTTTTATATTACTGCTTATTATTCATGCTGGTTTTGCGGCTTTACCGCAGGCAGTTCATTTAAGGGCCAACGGGGCTTTACCTTAAGGGTTAGATCATCCATTTGGCCTGCAGCTAAACGCTGAGCACCGGCATAGGCAATCATGGCGCCATTATCGGTGCAATATTCTGGCCTTGGGTAATACACCTTGGCGCGCAGCTTGGCTGTTTCTGCGGCTAATTTTTCACGCAAGCTCAGGTTGGCGCTCACTCCCCCCGCCATCACTAAAGTAGACAGTTGAGTTTGTTGCAAAGCGCGGCGGCATTTTATGGCCAAGGTATCCACAACAGCCTGCTGAAAGGCCACTGCAATGTCGGCTTTATCTTGCTGCGTTAACTCGTCTTGTTTCTTCTTTATGTCTTGAATGGCATACAGTGCAGCGGTTTTTAAACCACTAAAACTCATATCTAGGCCAGGCCTATCTACCATTGGACGAGGGAATTTAAAACGTGTTGCATCACCCTGTAGCGCCATTTTAGCCACCAAAGGGCCTCCTGGGTAATCCAAATCCATCATTTTGGCTACTTTATCGAAGGCCTCCCCGGCGGCGTCGTCTAAAGATTCACCTAACAGCTCGTAGTCACCTAAAGACCGTACGTGCACCAACTGTGTGTGCCCGCCAGAAACCAATAAAGCCACAAACGGTGGTTTGGGCGCCTCGTCTTCTAGCATGGGCGCCAGTAAATGGCCTTCCATATGATGCACACCAATAGTGGGGATATCCCAAGCCATACCCAGAGCACGACCAGTGGCCGCACCCACCATTAAGGCACCGATAAGCCCTGGACCTGCGGTGTAAGCTACGCCATCTACGTCTCCATAGGCTAGGCCCGCCTTGGTGAACACTTCTCGCATAAGGGGCACTAGTTTACGAATATGATCACGGGAGGCAAGCTCTGGCACTACCCCACCGTATTCGGCATGTACATCAACTTGGCTGTATAGGGCCTCGGACAATATGCCTTGTTGGGTGTCATAAATAGCGACCCCAGTTTCGTCGCAAGATGTTTCTATGCCTAATACGCGCATTAATAAAACCAGTAGGTAGTGTTTTTTAATAAGGTAGCCGCGAATTTTACCTTTCATCCAAGCTAATGACCACCGGTTCTGCCCCTATTGCGGCCATCCATTAAAAAACACCGTTAAGTTGATGGGAAATGGGCTTTACACTGACTAACACAGTGGAGTAAAATACGCGGCCCCAATCAATTAGGGACACTTTCTTGCGTCAACTAACAGACATCAAGAATGTGAATAGAAAATATTCGGATGGCCGCCCAATGCAGCCTCCACAATTAGGTAAAGATATGCCAGCTGTAAAACTGAAAGACAACGAACCATTTGATATTGCCCTACGTCGCTTCAAGCGTGCTTGTGAAAAAGCAGGCACTTTAGCAGACGTACGCTCAAAAGAATTCTACGAAAAGCCAACCAGCGTTCGTAAGCGTCAAGCTGCTGCTGCTGTTAAGCGTCATGCTAAAAAGCTAGTACGCGAAAATCGTCGTCACGTTCGTCTTTACTAAACAGCTTAATTAAGCTACTTAGGCTACTATTCAATAGAGTAATAGCATAGTAATATAACATGTACGACCTGCCTTAGCGGCTTGCTTAGCTAAGGTTAAACATAGGGGCGGTTTTTCAGTTACCCGCCCCTTTGTCGTTTCTGACGTTTATACATTATCGTCTTGTATAGTGTAAGATCAGAAGCACTAACATAACTGATATCAACATAGGCACTGCTCACCATGTCAGAATTAAAGCTTCAACTTAAAGATGCTCAAAAACAAGCCATGCGTGACAAAAACAAGCCTCGCCTTACCTGCATCCGCACTATGCTGGCAGAGTTCAAGCGTATTGAAGTAGATGAGCGCATTGAACTAGACCAAGCCCGTGGTTTAGCTGTACTCGACAAAATGCTTAAACAGCGTCGTGATTCCATCAGCCAATACGAAGCCGCTAATCGCCAAGACCTGGCAGACATCGAACACGCCGAAATTAGCGTCATTCAAGAATTTTTACCCACCCCCCTTACCGATGATGAAGTGGGCACCCTGATTATCCAAGCCATTGCCGATTCTGGCGCCAGCAGCATGCAAGACATGGGCAAAGTAATGGCCATTCTTAAGCCGCAATTACAAGGCCGCGCAGACATTGGCAAAGTAAGTGGCAAAATTAAAGCACAACTTGCTTAAGCTTTTTTGTTAAAAGGCAAACCACTTGGCATCACGCATACCGCAATCATTCATTGATGACCTCCTCGATCGAACCGACATCGTGGACTTGGTTGATGGCCGAGTAAAGCTTAAAAAAACCGGCCGCAACTATTCTGCCTGCTGCCCTTTTCATAAAGAAAAAACGCCCTCTTTTAGCGTCGCTCCAGACAAACAATTTTATTATTGCTTTGGCTGCGGTGCCGGCGGCAACGCCATCGGTTTTTTAATGCAGCTAGACAACCTTAATTTTCCAGAGGCCGTGGAAGAACTGTCTAGCAAAGCGGGCCTTACGGTTCCAAAAGATGACAGCATCACCAGCAAAGCTGCATCTGCTGCCAGCCAAGCTAAAACCCAAGCCCGCAACCAAGCCTACGAGCTGCTTAATCGGGCAAACCACTACTATCAAAGCCAATTACGCCGTCATTCAGAACGACAGAAGGCCGTAACTTACCTTAAAGGCCGAGGCCTGAGCGGCCAAATAGCACAACGCTTTGGTGTGGGTTATGCCCCCACTGGTTGGCAAAATTTAATACAAGAACTGGCACCAAAAGCCGAGCAAGAACAAGCCCTTATAGACTGCGGCATGGTGGTTGAAAAAGAAGAAAATAAACGCCGGTACGACCGTTTTCGTGATCGTATTATGTTCCCTATTAAAGATTATAAAGGCCGCATCATCGCTTTTGGTGGCCGTGTATTAGGTGACGAAAAACCCAAATATCTCAATTCGCCAGAAACCGTAGTATTTCACAAACAAAAAGAGCTATACGGCCTTTACGAAGCCCGTCAACAGGAACGAAACCTAAAGCGTATCATGGTGGTTGAAGGGTATATGGACGTGGTCGCCTTGGCCCAACATAACATCAACTATGCCGTTGCTACACTGGGCACCAGCACCAGTAGCTTTCATTTAGAACGTATTTTTAAACTCGTTGGCGAAGTTGTATTTTGTTTTGACGGCGATGCCGCAGGACTAAAAGCAGCAGACCGAGCCATGCACACTTGCCTGCCATTTATGGAAGACGGGCGACAAGCTCGGTTCCTCTTGTTACCCGATGGAGAAGATCCAGATTCATTAGTACGCCAAATTGGTTGTGACAAACTTACAGCCCGCATTGTGGATGCAACACCCCTGAGTGATTTCCTTTTCCAGCGCCTGAGCCAAGATTTAGACCCCCATAATTTAGAACACAGAGCTAAACTTGCTACAGATGCCAACCCCCTGATTGAAACCATGCCTAAAGGCATTATGCGTAGCATGATGCAGGCGCGTCTCAGCAAAATCACCGGCTTAGATAAAGACACCCTAGAAGAACTCAGCGCCCTTAAAGCCCCCACACCAACTCCTACACCCGCGGACCAAACCCCAGCTAAGCCCGCTGACAAACAGGCACTAACCACTACCCCTGCCAGCACACATGATTACGCCGATTACCCTATGGCAGATGCAGATTCATCCATCCATCATGAAGACCCACATTGGCACCATGAGCACGAGCAGTACCAAACTCAATCTGAAGCAGGGCCGTCTTCAGGGCCAAACCCACACTTTAGTGCCACCTTACCTAAAGTTCAGAATCCAGCTCAAGCGGCCATACGTGTATTATTACGCCACCCAGAAAGTGCTGAACATGTCAGCCAAGTTCCCAGCCACTTGTCCGAACTTAGAATGCAAGACGCAACGGTTCTCACCCAGCTGCTTAACACGTTACACACCATGCATAAGGCTTTAAACCGCTGGCCTAACCCATCAGAACTACACATTGAATGCGCCACTTGGGATGCATGGCCCATGTTGCAACAACTGGCTGCCATGGAATCACTATTACCTAAGGGGAATTACCCTCAGCAGTTACAAGAAGCCATTCATCGATTATCAGAACACCACCTAGAAGAGCGCTTTAGCCAGTTATTGCACCTTGCATCTCAGACCAACGCCGACAAAAACACCAAACAACAGCTAAAAGATCTACTAAAAGAAAAAGAAGAGTTGCAAAATCGGCTAAAAAGTAGACAATAGACACACCTAAGGATCTTATAACGGTCCACGGCTATCGGGCGGCATGCTAAGCACGCAAAAACAGACCCACTTCAGCCATTGTCTAGTGCAGGCCTCAAAAAGCACAATTCGCCAGCTAATTCCTTATCTTTTGTGGAAGAATTATTGTTTTTCAACTACAATTGACGGCTGACATTTATATTATCCGTTCACTGACTATAGGGTTGCCATGGCCGCCAACGAACAGCAACAATCACGCTTAAAAGAACTAATCACCAAGGGGCGTGAGCAGGGCTTCTTAACTTACGCAGAAGTTAATGATCACCTGCCACAAAACATTGCCGACCCTGATCAGGTTGAAGACATTATCGGTATGATTAATGACATGGGGATCACCGTATCTGAGCAAGCGCCAGATGCCGAAACCTTACTCATGACCGACGGCGACTCTACCGACGAAGCCGCAGCAGAAGAAGCCGCTGCAGCCTTAGCCGCCGTAGAAACTGAAGCCGGACGCACTACAGACCCCGTACGCATGTACATGCGCGAAATGGGCACCGTAGAACTACTGACCCGTGAAGGCGAAATTGTCATTGCTAAACGCATTGAAGAAGGCCTGCGTGATGTAATGTCTGCTCTAGCTCATTATCCAGACAGCGTTATCACCATCATCAATGCTTACCAACATATCGTTACCGAAGAAGGCCGCTTAAGCGATCTATTTAGTGGCTATATCGATCCAGATGGTGAACCGGATCCGTCTCCAATTAACCCCACCACTGTGGTAAAAAGCGACGATGATGAAGAGGAAGAAGAAACGGACAACGGCCCAGACCCAATTGAAACAGCCGAACGTTTTGCAGAAACACAAGAGCAACTTGATAAAACATTAGCACTGATTGAAAAGCATGGCCGCGACAGCAAGCAAGTTAAAGAAGCATACGCTCACCTTGGGTTCTTGTTCTCTCCGCTAAAGCTTGTGCCTAAGCACTTTGAATCTGTGGCTAAGTACCCTCGTGGTGCCTTGGCTCAAATTCGTACTCAAGAAAGAATCATTGCTCAAATCTGTACTCGCAAAGCTAAAATGCCTCGCGATGTGTTCCTTGCCCAGTTCCCTGGCAACGAAACCAACGTTGAGTGGGCAGACGAACTGATTGCAAGCGGTGCGCCATATGCACCGGCTATCCGCCGCAATGCCGTAGACTTACGTCGTGCGCAGCGCAAACTGTCTATTGTTGTGGATGAGTCAGGCCTTAGTTTAGCCGAAATTAAAGATATCAATCGACGCATGACCATGGGCGAAGCTCGTGCACGCCGTGCCAAGAAAGAAATGGTAGAAGCCAACCTACGCTTGGTGATCTCCATCGCCAAGAAATACACTAACCGTGGCCTACAGTTCTTGGATCTTATCCAAGAAGGTAACATCGGTTTAATGAAAGCCGTAGACAAGTTTGAATATCGTCGTGGTTATAAGTTCTCTACTTATGCAACCTGGTGGATTCGCCAAGCCATCACTCGCTCTATCGCAGACCAAGCCCGTACCATTCGTATTCCGGTACATATGATTGAGACCATCAACAAGCTCAACCGTATCTCTCGTCAAATGCTTCAGGAAATGGGCCGCGAGCCTACACCAGAAGAATTAGGCGAACGCATGGAAATGCCAGAAGAAAAAATTCGTAAAGTGCTTAAAATCGCTAAAGAACCTATTTCCATGGAAACCCCCATCGGCGACGATGAAGATTCCAGCCTAGGTGATTTTATCGAAGACAGCTCCATGGATTCTCCTATAGACTCCGCCACCGGCGAAGGCTTACGAGAAGCCACACGAGACGTATTAGCAGGCCTTACCGAGCGTGAATCTAAAGTATTACGGATGCGTTTTGGTATCGAAATGAATACCGACCACACCTTAGAAGAAGTAGGCAAGCAGTTTGATGTAACACGTGAGCGTATCCGTCAAATTGAAGCTAAAGCACTACGTAAGTTACGCCATCCAATGCGTTCCGATCACCTACGTAGCTTCATCGAAGAATAAGCCCAAGCCTATTTTAGGCCAATAAAAAGCCATACTCAGCTGCCAGACACTCGTCGGCAGTTGGGCATGGCTTTTTTGTGTTTGTTACTTCAATTTATTACGGGAATTGGCCCACGGGTCAAAGCTACCATTCGCATCTTTAACCGGTGCCTCTGCACGCGCTTTAGGCTGTGGGACCCACGGCGACTTTGATGCAGACCGCCCAGACTTACGATCATAATCTTGGGCCAGCTTAGCGCGCTGCTCTTGCATCTTCTGTGCATCTTCTAAGGTTAGTTTACAAGGCTCTCCCGGCACCTGTCCTTCTGGAATAATTCGATCCCGCGGTGGCAGCTCAAATTGATCGCTAGACACTTTAGGCAAATTCTTATACTTATAAAGGTAAAACCCTTCCACTTTTTCACGGGCCCACTGGGTTTTCTTAAGGAACTTAACACTAGAATCAATACTAGGGTTAATCTTAAACGTATTAATCCAAAGATAAGCATGGAGCAACTCAAACCCGTAATGATCTACAATTTGAGTTAGCATGGTTTTTAAATTCAAACCATGCAATGGGTTATTTTTGTAATTAACTTCGTCGGACATACCAGCAGCCACCCAATAAAAAACGTATGGCTAATTATACCCTATACACTAAACCGAGTGTTTATTTGAAATAATCCATTAAAACAGCAATTTAGATGACGTGAATGTTGCTCTAAAACACCAGCACGGGTATCATGCGTGCTCCCATACGGGCCTGTGGCGCAGCGGTTAGCGCAGAGGACTCATAATCCTTTGGTCGTCAGTTCAAATCTGACCAGGCCCACCATCTTCTGCTAACGCGCAGCATCTTGCCGCTAAAATTCAAGATGTTGCGTGATTAGTTTTTAGCACACTCTTAGCACACTTTTTACTAGGTTGATTTCAGTCCCAATTCAGCGTAATTTGCTTGTATATACTCAGCAAAAGACGACCCTATGCTGCTAAAACACAGAGTAATCCCAGGAAAAGCCATACTTTACAGACGAACCGCAAGTTCTCGCTGGCAAGTTAGACTTAAACTTAACGACGGATCTTGGCACAGGCTATCTACTGGCGAACTCGACCTAGAAGAAGCATCCGCACGCGCTATAACGCTCTACCATCACACTCAGGCGAAAGCCGAACTCAATCTACCCCAAACTACCCGCCGCTTTAAGTCCGTCGCAGAACTCGTTATACGCAACATAGAGCACGCCAAAGAAGCCAAT
>JAQRMV010000021.1:22435-35209 GCA_028598985.1 Gammaproteobacteria bacterium | reverse complement strand
TAAGTCTTTGATTTAATTGGCGCGCCCGGAGGGAGTCGAACCCCCGACCAACAGGATCGGAACCTGCTACTCTATCCAGCTGAGCTACGGGCGCATATTGCACAGCCCAAGAGGGCTTGCGAAGAAGCCGTATGATACGTGTGTTGGTGACGAGGTTCAAGGTATCAGGCCGTGCATTTTTGGTTATTAAACGCGGTGTTTTGGGTGATTTGCCCATTGGATAAGAGGGAATATGCTGTGGGTCTTTCGCCTAGGGTGGGAATGCCGCTATAATGTGCTTTAACTTTTTGCAAAGTGGCCCGCATCTTAGATGAGTTCACTTGCTTTTTCACCATTTAGAATGAGGCGTTTTACGTGATCACATTTAAGCCTGCAGCCCTATTCAGCTTAGTAGCTGGTGTTATTTTAAGCCTTGGTGCGCTCACCGTAGCGGCCAACCACGATAGCGATGAAAGCATTGCAGAACGAATTAGTGCCGTTGGCAGCCTGTGCATTGAAGGTGAAAAGTGTAAGGCCCCTGTTGCTAAAGCCGCTGCTGCACCTACCGGACCACGTTCTGGTGAAGATGTTTATGCCGGCTCTTGCGCTGCCTGTCACAGTACTGGCGCTGCTGGCGCTCCTAAGCTTGGTGATGTTGCCGCTTGGGCTCCTCGTGTTGATAAGGGGGTAGAGACCTTATTCGCTAACGCTTTAAATGGCTTTAATGGGATGCCTGCTAAGGGCATGTGTATGGATTGCTCTGATGACGAAATCAAAGATGCAGTCACCCACATGCTTGATAATTCTAAGTAAGTTTTCAAGGCTAAATAAGCCCGGCTAATGGCCGGGTTTTTTATGCATTAATGAAAAAGGAGCATTATGTCCGAGTATATTAAAGGTGTGTTGCTCACTGCCGTAGGCGTTTTGATCCTCAGTTTTGATGGGTTATTGATTCGGCTCATTGCTGCCGACTCTTTTGATCTACTATTTTGGCGTGGGCTGTTAATGAGCGTGGCAATTGCCTTTATATTAAGGCTGCAAAAATCCACCAGCTCTTGGCTACCCACAGATCCTGCGGCGCTTAGGTCTTCTTTTTTTATGGTGGTCTGCACCATCACCTTTGTGATGGCCATCAATTTAAGTAGCGTGGCCAATGTATTGGTAATTATTAGCTCGCAGCCGCTATTCGCCGCTTTATTTGGCTGGATATTTCTTCGGGAAATGCCTCAGCCTGTGACTTGGCTGGCCATTGTTCTTTCGATGATAGGTGTGGGCTGGGTATTAGTAGGGTCTTGGTCTGAGCCTAATTTTATGGGTGATGTGCTGGCCTTGATTTGCTGCCTAGCTTTGGCCGCTAAGTTTGTTAATGATAGGGCTGTAAGTCATACAGACATGACACCAGCACTCATTTCATCGGGCATTGCTCTGGCATTAATCAGTTTCTTTGCAGGCAGCCCTATGGCGCTAACCGGCAACGATTGGTGGTATATGATTATTCTGTGCTTAGTGGTTAGCCCGCTGGCATTTAGCCTAATCACTATTGGCCCTATGCGCATACCTGCAGCCGAAGTGGGTATGCTGATGTTACTAGAAACTGCGGTTGGCCCACTTTGGGTGTGGCTATTTTTGAATGAGGAGCCTGGCTCTGCGGCCATGCAGGGTGGTTCTATTGTGATAGGTACTTTGTTACTCCACAGCCTTTATCAATGGCGGCACCATCGTTTAAAAACAACTAGAGATCTGCAAACATCCCCTTAAGGCCGGCAAGGGTTGCCTGGCCTTGTTCTAGGTTTTTATTAGGGTCGTCATCGCCGCGGCCTTGCCACTCTAGATCTTCTTCTGGCAACTCGTCTAAAAAGCGGCTTGGTGTGCACTCTATCAATTCGCCGTATTGTTTACGCTTACGGGTTAAGGTAATGGCTAAGGTGCGCTTAGCGCGTGTGATACCCACATAGGCTAGACGTCGCTCTTCTTCTACATCGCCTTCTTCAACAGCATTTCTATGGGGTAGCATGTCTTCTTCTACGCCCATAAGAAATACATGGGGGAACTCTAGGCCTTTGGCAGAATGCAGGGTCATCATTTGCACACGGTCGGTTTCGTCTTCTTCCTCTTGACGCTCTAATAAGTCCATCAACACTAGCCGAGCCACGGCATCGCCCATATCGGCGTTGTCGTTCTTTTCCACGGCTTTTTCTAATGAGGTTTGGAGAGAAGAAATAAGTGTCTCTACGTTGGCCATGCGTTTTTCTGCCATGGGTGGGCCACTGCTAGTTTGGAGTATCCAATCCTGATATTCCATATCTCTAACCATCTGCCTTACGCTAGTAATGGGGTCTTCTTGTTGAGCCTTTTGTGCAAGGTGCTCTATCCAGCCACCAAATTCCTTTACCCTAGACAAAGCAGCACCACTAATGAATTGTTCTAAGCCCATTTCTTGGCAAGCACTAATAAGGCTTTTGCCTCGCTCATTGGCGTAGTTGACTAGTTTTTCTAAGGTGGCTGCACCTATTTCTCGTCTTGGTGTGTTCACTATACGCAAAAAGGCATTGTCGTCTGCAGGGTTTAGCAAAATCTTAAGATAAGCCATGATGTCTTTCACCTCGGTACGAGAGAAGAATGACTGGCCTCCGCTGATTTTGTAAGGCACTTTATAAGACTGTAGTTTGAGCTCCATTAAACGGGATTGATGGTTGCTACGATAAAGAATAGCAAAATCTCTAAACTCGGCTTGGTTTTGTAGCTGAAATTGCAGAATTTCTGTAGCAATACGTTCGGCTTCTGCGTCTTCATTACGACAACTAATCACTCTGACAGGATCGCCAAAGGCCTTGTCACTCCATAGCGCTTTACTGAATTCGTGCGGATTGTTTTCTATCAGCTGGTTGGCTACTTTAAGAATACGCCCAGTGGAGCGATAATTTTGTTCCAGCTTGATCACTTTTAAAGAAGGGAAATCGGCCTGAAGCTCGGCCAAGTTTTCTGGCCGCGCACCGCGCCAAGCATAAATAGACTGATCATCATCTCCCACTACCGTGAAATGACTACGATAGCCTACCAGCTGTTTAACCAATAAATACTGTGAACTGTTGGTGTCTTGATACTCGTCTACCAACAGATAACGTACTTTGTTTTGCCACTTTTCTAATATGTCGGGACGAGCTTTAAATAGCTCTACAGGCTGGAGTATTAGGTCATCAAAATCCACTCCATTATAGAGTTTTAATGTTTTTTGATAGGCTTCATACACCCTTGCAGCCAGTGCTTGTTCTGGACCATTGGCACCTGCCTGCGCTCTAGCTGGGCTGATTAAGTCATTTTTCCAGCTGGAAATAAGGTGTTGTATAGGTTCGCATGCGTCTTCTGCCGCTTCAAATTCTTTATGAGTAAGGTCTTTTAATAGGGCCAACACGTCTTGAGAATCGAATATAGAAAAGCCCGGCTTGTAGCCTAGAGCGTCTATCTCTTTACGGATAATATTTAAACCCAAGTTATGAAAAGTAGAGACTATAAGGCCCCTTCCTTCCTTGCCAGTGACCAATGAGCCCACCCGCTCTTTCATTTCTCTAGCCGACTTATTGGTAAAAGTAAGGGCAATGATTTGGTGGCCTTTTAAACCACACTCACCTATTAGATAAGCAATTTTTTGGGTGATCACGCTGGTTTTTCCAGAGCCCGCTCCTGCCAATACAAGTACAGGGCCCGTGATGGCCTCTAAGGCTTCTTGTTGGCGTGGATTAAGGCGGCTCACGGTATAATAACTCGGGGATAATGTGTCAAAAATCAGCTGCGTATTATAGGTGTTTTTGGCTTGAGATGCGCCTTATATTTGCAGGCTCTCCATACTCAATACATCAAGTCTACGATAACTAAGGGCTTCTAATAGATGATTTTTTTGAATATTTTCTGCGCCTTCCAAGTCGGCAATGGTCCTAGCCACACGCAGTACTTTATGAATACCCCTTGGGGAAAGTTTAAGATTAACAACAGCCTGCGCTAACAACGCCTCTTCGGCTTGTAGTAGGCCTGCGTGGGTCGTTAACATAGCCCCAGACAATAAACCATTGAGTTGTCCACAACGGGTGATTTGGCGCTCTTGGGCCTGCATAACCCATTGTCTCGCCTCTGCCGTAGCCATGCCCGCTTGGGGTGCCATAAGCGCAGCCGCGCTAGGCCTTTGCACCGCCACCTGCAAATCGATACGATCAAGTAATGGCCCAGATAAACGCTGCAAGTAATTGGCCACTCTAGTTGGAGTACAGCGGCATGTGTTTTGCTCGTCGCCATAGAATCCGCACGGGCATGGATTGGTGGCTGCGATAAGGCGAAACTGGGCGGGTAATATACTTTGATACGCCGCTCTAGACAGGTGAACCTCGCCACTTTCCAGCGGTTGCCGTAGACTGTCCAGTACATGACGAGGAAATTCGGCCAGTTCATCAAGAAACAACACACCATGGTGTGCTTGGCTAATTTCACCCGCTCTAGGAACTCTGCCGCCGCCCACTAAAGAAACAGCAGATGCGCTGTGATGGGGAGCCCGCCATGGGGCTTGCCTCCACGTTGCCGCATTGAATAGACCCAAGCTTGAATTGATGGCGCCAAGTTCCAGGGCTTGGGTTTGAGTAAGCGGCGCCAACAAACCATGTAAGCGTTGCGCTAACATGGTTTTGCCTGTGCCCGGTGGGCCACACATTAACAAATTGTGATTGCCTGCTGCGGCGATAATCAGCGCTCTTTTGGCCTGTTCTTGGCCTTTCACATCAAGCAGCTCGGCATGGGCAAATGGTGCCTCAAGGTCGTTCGGTGGTTCCGGGGTTTGTTGTTTTTCTGGATATAGCAGCCATTGGCCTAGCTGGTTTAAATGGGTAGGGCACAGCACGCGACTTGCTTCAGGCATCATGGCTTCTGCTGCATTATTTGGCGCCACCACCATGGTTCTCAAACTTTGCTGGCAGGCTACAGCTGCGCTTAATATTGCGGGGCATGGGCGTAGCTCAGAGCTCAATGCTAACTCAGCAACAAACTCGTACTGAGCTGCCTCTTTAGCGGGCAATTGATCGCTAGCCGCTAAAAGGCCCACAGCAATTGCAAGGTCAAAACGGCCGCCTTCTTTAGGTAAGTCTGCTGGCGCTAAATTAATGGTGACACGTTTGGTAGGAAATTCGAAGCCTGCGTTAATAATAGCACTACGAACTCGGTCTTTGCTTTCACGCACTGCTGTTTCTGGAAGCCCTACAATGGTTAGCGCAGGAAGGCCACTACTGAGGTGCGTTTCTACACTCACCAATGGTGCCTCTACGCCTACATAAGCTCGGCTGTAGGTTATTGCATAAGCCATTGCCTGTCCTTGGCAGAATTATAATTCTTAAGTTTAGCAGTGGTTTGATATTCTGCTTTTGCCCTGATTCAGTGCGTGACTGAGTCTCGTTGCGCTAGTTTAGGGCTTTGTTATGCTAATTGATGGAAAATAGCGAATATTTGGCCATTATTTGCCTATACAAGTTGGCACAATCCCTGCAAACCCCTATGCTAAGCAAACTGCTATTTATTAACCATTAGTGCAAAGGAACTCCCAATGAAATTGGTTAGCGCAATCATCAAACCTTTTAAATTAGACGACGTACGAGAAGCCCTATCAGACATGGGCGTGCAGGGCGTAACAGTAACGGAAGTAAAGGGCTTTGGCCGCCAAAAGGGCCATACCGAACTTTATCGCGGCGCCGAATACGTGGTCGATTTTTTACCCAAGGTAAAAATTGAAGCCGCAGTGGATGACCCTTTGGTAGAGCAAGTAATCGAAGCCATAAGCAACGCTGCTAATACGGGCAAAATTGGTGATGGAAAAATATTTGTTGTTAACCTAGAGCAAGCCATTCGTATACGTACGGGGGAAACTGGCCCAGAAGCTCTGTAAATACATAAAAACCTTCATGTTTGTTAGTTGCTATAACACTAAAACTGTGTGGGCTTTAACGACAACCATTTATCTTGTATATTATGTCATCCTACCGCTGGCAAATTTTATTTTGTCTTCTATACTTTTGTTATAAAAGTAGGTGATATAACAGCGTGGTATCACGCATATAATAAATAGAGTTGTCGACAACACATGAAATACGCTAGCTTCCGTAGAGAATTCGCCCTTGGTTTACTCGTTTGTGCGGCCATATTAAGCACTGCCTTATACATGGAATTTGCCATGGGCCTAGACCCATGCATGCTGTGTATGAGCCAGCGTTTTATCTATTTAGGTATGGCCTTTGTATTTATGTTGGCTGCGTTGCACAACCCTTATTTTGGGGGCCATAAACGTTACGGTTTCCTGCTCTTCGTATTCAGTTTAATCGGCTTAGGTTTGGCTAGCCGCCAGCTGTATTTGCAAAATTTACCCGCAGATTTGGTGCCCGCATGCGGCCCTAGCTTTAGCTATATGGTTGACGCTTTCCCGTTCACCGATGTATTGGTTACCATGATCAAAGGCTCTGGTTCTTGCGCAGAAGTGCAGTGGAGCTTTTTAGGTTTGTCTATTGCCGGCTGGAGCTTTGTATTGTTTAGCTTGCTGGCCATTTATAGCTTACGTCTCACCGTAATGCGCACGAAGATATTATTGGTTTAAAGCCACCAAGCCAACCCCTGCAAAACCACCGCCGCCATTATGCCAGCGATGACATCATCCAGCATAATACCTAAGCCTCCGGTTACTTTTTGGTCTATCCAGTGGATAGGCCATGGCTTAACAATGTCGAAAAAACGAAATAACACAAAGCCGACTACAACCCATACCCAGCCTGTCGGTGCGGCTATCATAGTGATCCAAAAACCTACAAACTCGTCCCATACAATACCGCCGTGGTCATGCACGCCTAAGTCTTTTGCTGTTTTCCCGCACAGGTAAATGCCCATGATGCCCGTGATTAAAACCATCAACAAATATTGGTTAAACGGCAACTGGGACAAGGGCCAATATAATAATACCGCCGCTAACGTGCCGAAGGTGCCGGGGGCTTTTGGTGCCGCGCCGCTGCCAAAACCAAAAGCCAGCAAATGAATGGGGTTAGTCCAATTGGGTTTTACCTTAACCGTTTTCATAATGTTGTTCCTTAAAAGTGTTGGTAGCCATGGGGTGCTTGGTACAAGGCTCCATTTTTATCCCACACTCGGCAACCCGGCTCTGAGCTAATGCGGCCTATTGCCGTAAGGGGTAGGCCGCTGGCTTGTGAATAAGCCAGCGCTTTAGCAACTTGGTGAGCTGGCAAGGTGAAGCAAAGTTCAAAGTCTTCTCCTCCATTAAGCGCGTAGTCGTGTGCTTGATCAAGGGGCACGTGGGCCTGCAATGCCGCAGATAAGGGTAGGCTTTGTAGTTGCAGATCTGCGCCACATCCACTGGCTGCAATAATGTGGCCTAGGTCCTGTACCAAACCATCAGAAATATCCAAACAAGAGGTGGCTTTATCGCGCAACCATAACCCTAGTTCTATACGCGGGGTTGGCTGCCAATAACGTTGGCTCAGAAGGTCCTGTGCGTCACGCTGGTGTTGCATTATCTGCAACCCAGCTGCCGAATCACCCAAACTACCCGATACCATAATGACATCGTTTATTTGGGCCCCACTGCGTATAATGGCCTGTCCCATCGGCACCCAACCCATGGCATGAATACTAATGGCCAACGGCCCCTTGGTGGTGTCTCCACCGGCAAGGCTTATAGAACACGCTTGGGCCTGTTCAGCCAAGCCTTGGCTAAAGTCATTGATCCACAAAGGGTTGGCGTTAGGCAGAGTAAGGCAAAGATTAAACCAGGCTGGAACAGCGCCCATGGCCGCTAAGTCACTGACACTAGCAGCTAAACAGCGTTGTGCTATTTGATTGGCCGCCATGTCGGCAAAGAAATGCACCTCGCATACAAAGGTATCACTGGTGACAGCCAATTGATGATTTTGAGGTAGATCGAGTAGGGCGCAATCGTCACCTGGTCCCAATGCCATGACCGGCCCAGGACGGAGCTCTGGGCGGTCGAAATAGCGTTTAATGAGATCAAATTCGCCCATAGCAGCCATGGAGTTAAGTTAGCTTGCGCTTTTTTTTGCAGAAATTTCTATAGAGCGGTGCTCTAATGCTAGCTTATCTAAAATACCGTTAACGTATTTGTGGCCATCTGTAGCACCAAAAACTTTACCTAACTCAATACATTCATTAATCACAACACGGTAAGGCACAGCCACAGAATCACTAAGCTCGTATGCTCCCATGCGCAGTACGTTAAGCTCGATAGGATCTAGATCTGTTAACTTACGGTCTAGGTGTTGTTCAATCATAAGGTCTAGGCTTTCTACCTGTGAGGCAATCCCCGTAAGTAGCTGGCCAAACATGCGCTTGTCGGCGTTTTTAAAATCTTGATCGGCTAAAAATTCAGCCTGCACTTCAACGGCACTAGCGCCGCTCATGTGCATTTGATATAAGGCCTGTAGCGCCAACTCTCTGGCAGCACGGCGGCGGTCTGGACGACCTTTATTTTGGCTCATTTATGCCTCTAACTGACGTAACAAGCTAACCATTTCAAGAGCCGACATGGCGGCTTCTGCACCTTTATTGCCAGCTTTTGTGCCACTACGCTCAATGGCTTGCTCAATCGAGTTAACCGTTAGCACGCCATTCGCAACGGGAATGCCATGGTCTAAAGCAATCTTACTAATGCCAGAAGAAGCTTCGCCAGACACATATTCAAAATGAGGTGTGCCACCACGAATCACTGCTCCTAAGGTAATGATGGCGTCATCTTTACCTTGTTGGGCAATTTTTTGTGCAACTAGAGGGATTTCAAAAGCCCCTGGCACGCGCACAACACGAATTTTGTCGGCATCAACACCGTGCCGTTTAAGGGTGTCTAATGCACCTTCCACTAGGCTTTCTACTACAAAAGCGTTAAAACGTCCCACAACTAGAGTGTAGTGGCCATTTGCGTTGTTAAAACAACCTTCAATATGTGTTACAGACATAGATATTTCCTTACTTTTTGCTGCTTAAATGGGCCTAGTTACAGGCTCAATTACCGCAGTCTATATATTCTTCAATTTCTAAATCAAAACCAGAAATAGCATTAAATTTCATTTCTTGGCTCAACAGTCGCATTTTGCCCACACCTAAATCACGTAAAATTTGTGACCCTGTACCTACATTTAGATAAGCACCTGTGCCATCTGTATTAAACTGGCGTGGCGTGGCCGTTTCAAAGAAAGCATCAATGCTGCCTTGTAGGTTGCTATCACTACTTTGGTCCAACAATACCAATACGCCTTTGCCTTCTTGAGCAATGCGCTCTAGGGATGAGTCGATAGTCCACTTAGGCTTAGATGGCACTGCGCCTATTAAATCGCGCAGCACATCAGCCATGTGCACCCGCACGATGGTAGAGTCTTGTTTGCTGATATCCCCCATAGTGACCGCTAAGTGGGTACCACCAAAAATACTGTCTTTATAGGTGTGTAAGCTAAATTCACCATGACGAGTAGGCAGCTTATGCTGGCTAACCTGAGTAATGGTTTTTTCGTTTAAGTTACGGAAATGAATCAGATCTGCAATGGTGCCAATTTTTAGATCGTGCTCGGCAGCAAACTTCATTAAGTCATCACGGCGCGCCATAGTGCCGTCGTCATTCATAATTTCCACAATAGTGGCTGCAGGGCTATAACCCGCTAAACGCGCCAAATCACAGCCGGCTTCCGTGTGGCCTGCGCGGGTTAATACGCCGCCTTCTTTAGCCATTAGCGGGAACACATGCCCTGGCTGAACAATATCTTCGGGCTTCACGTCACTCGCAACGGCGGTACGAATAGTATAAGCACGATCGGCCGCAGAAATACCCGTGGTCACGCCTTCTGCCGCTTCGATGGATACCGTGAAATTGGTTTCGTAGGCCGTGCCGTTGCTCTGTACCATCAAAGGTAAGTCTAGCTTTTCACAATGCTCGCGAGAAAGCGTTAAACAAATAAGGCCACGGGCATGCTTGGCCATAAAGTTAATATCTTCTGACCTAACTTGTTCAGCGACCATCACTAGATCACCTTCGTTTTCACGATCTTCGTCATCCATAAGGATGATCATTTTTCCTTGTCGTAGGTCTTCAATAAGCTCTACGGAGGTGTTCATGTTCATGTGTTAACCCATACTTAAATACACGGCCTACACAACAAAGTGATGGGTAGGCAATTTAGCGGCTCATTGTGCCAGATTTCATGGGCAGTGGCTAGCTACGAGGGCGATCTGGGGAGGCATCAATGCGCCAATCTTGGCCAATTTGGGTGATGTTACGTATTTTTAAGTTATAGGCCTGGGACATTTTCTGCAAGGGCAGGTTGAATAACCCGCAGGCGCTTGATCCAAGCAACTTTGGTGCCATAAAAATAACTAGCTCGTCGGTTAGGCCTTGTTGCAAAAACGCACCGCTTAGCGTGGCGCCGGCTTCGATTAACACTTGATTTATCTGTCGCTTGCCAAGTTCTTGTAATAAAAACTCTAAGTCTACCTGCCCCGCGCTATCGGCGGGGCAAACTAACACTTCAGCAGCGCTGCCTATCACACTTGGATGGTTATGGGTTTGGGCAACACAGGTGGCTATTAATACATGCCCCGCTTGCTGTAACAGTTTGGCGTCGGCAGGTATGCGTAATTGGCTATCTACAACCACTCGCAACGGCTGCTTAAGTGCTGTAATGGTTTCAATAGACTGCCCAGCCAGGGCAAGCTCTTCGGCCCGGGCATCCATACTGGGATTGTCCTGCAACACCGAACCTATGCCGGTAACAACTGCGCAACTTTGCGCCCTCAACAAATGCACTTGAGCGCGGGCTTCGGCACCGGTAATCCACTGACTTTCGCCCGAGGCCATAGCAGTTCGGCCATCTAAACTCATGGCCATTTTATTAATCACTAAAGGCTTTTGTGTGGCCATTCGCTGCAGAAAGCCGCGATTACTGTGGGCGCATGGGGCCTGCATGATGGGGCCAATTACACTAACACCCGCCGCTTTAAGCGCTGCTAGGCCTTGGCCTGCAACACTGGGATTTGAGTCTTGGCAACCAAATACTACACAGCTAATACCCGCTTCAATTAACGCCAAACTACAGGGCGGCGTACGGCCATAATGGCTACAGGGCTCTAAGGTGACGTAAGCTGTGGCGCCCTTTGCTTTTGCCCCCGCAGTTCTAATCGCCATGACTTCAGCATGGGGGCCTCCCGCTGGTTGGGTGTAGCCTGCACCCACTACCTCGCCCTGTGTGACCAACACACAACCCACGGCAGGGTTAGGACGTGCACTTAAACGAGCCAGCTGAGCTTGCGCTAATGCCAGTGTCATGTATTGCTTATGTAGTGGGTCTGTCATTTTTAGTTTTGGTGCTCTTGTTCGAGGCGTTCGATTTCCGCCCTAAATTCATTTAGATCTTTAAAACTGCGATACACCGAGGCAAAACGCACATAAGCCACTTCATCCAATAAGCGTAATTGCGCCATCACTGCCTCACCCACCAGTTGCGTGCCCACTTCACGTTCGCCACCAGCCCGCAAGGCATGTTTGATGCGGTTAATGCTGGCCTCAATGTCTTCAATACTCACAGGCCGCTTTTCTAAGGAGCGCAATATACCGGCCCGCAGTTTTTCTTCGTCAAAGGGCTGACGGGTACCGTCTTGTTTCACCACACGGGGCATCAGCAATTCAGCCACTTCAAAGGTGGTAAAGCGCTCGTTACAGGTTAGGCACTCTCGGCGCCGTCGAATTTGCTCACCCTCTCCTACCAATCGAGAATCAATCACTTTAGTTTCTGGATTACTGCAAAATGGGCAATACATAGGGGTCTCAATTAATGGTTTTCAATTTCTATAATGTACGGCATTATAGCCTTCTTATGCTGCTTAAAGGAATAACATGAGCAACCTACCCATTGCCGAGCTAGCCGCTTTAGGCGCTGCCGCTTGCTGGACTTTCACTGCCATTTTGGCCGCTCCAGGCGTTCATCACTTTGGTGCCATTGCATTTAACCGTTACCGCGTTGTTTTTGCGGGCTCTGTGCTCATTATCATCACTACGTTAATGGGCCTTTGGTCGTCATTACCAGACCAAGGCATAGCCACATTAATGGTTTCAAGCTTAGTGGGCATTGTGCTAGGGGACACAGCACTGATGCAAGCTTTAAAGCGTATTGGGCCTAGGCGAAATTCTGTGTTATTTGCCACCAGCGCTCCCATGGCTGCCGGCATGGGCTTTATTTGGTTGGGCGAAACCCTTAGCACTAATTTAATGCTGGGCTGCGTATTAATTTTAGTGGGTGTGGTCAATGCCGTTTGGTGGGGTCGTAAAACAGGTGGGCTTCACCGTTTAGAAACGGTAAGCGGCCACCTTGGTCTAGGCATTTTATTAGGTTTAATCGCAGCCTTCGGCCAGGCTGCAGGTGCCGTGTTGGCAAAACCTGTACTGCTGGCTGGGGCAGACCCTATTGCTGCGTCTGCCATCCGCGTAGGCTTTGCTGCCGTGGTTTTATTATTGGTACGCGCCCTACCGTTTGCTTGGGCTAAAGCCAACGCCGCGCCCACACCGGCATTTATTTGGCGCACCATAACTAGCGCTACCTTAGGTTTGGTGCTGGGTATGACTTTAGTGGTTTACGCCTTAGGCGTAGGTGAAGTAGGTATTGTAATGACTTTGTCAGCCATCACCCCCGTGCTTATATTGCCTGTGATTTGGTTTATTACAGGCCAAAAACCCAGCCGTGGCGCATGGTTTGGCGCCATTCTTGTGGT
>JAQRMV010000021.1:16636-22335 GCA_028598985.1 Gammaproteobacteria bacterium | reverse complement strand
GTGAAGTAGGTATTGTAATGACTTTGTCAGCCATCACCCCCGTGCTTATATTGCCTGTGATTTGGTTTATTACAGGCCAAAAACCCAGCCGTGGCGCATGGTTTGGCGCCATTCTTGTGGTATTGGGTAGCGCCGTGATTTTTCTTAGCCACTAACTGAGGTTCCCACGCGGAGCATGGGAACCAGAGGTTTTGGAACGTCCTCGTTCCCACGCTCTGCGTGGGAATGCATGGGGGCGGAGTTTGGGTTCCCACGCGGAGCATGGGAACCAGAGTCGGCGTTTTACTGCGCTAAATAATTGGCCAAAAAGTCGTCAAAATTCTCTGTTTGCTCCGTTTCAATGCGTTGTTGAGCTGCCACTGAATGTTGGGTTTCGTCATTTAACTCTTGGCGGCGCTGTAAACTTAAACCCTGTTGTAAGTGATAGGTTTGATGGGTTTTTGCCAGTTCAAACACAAACTGTTGATGCGACAGCCCGCCTTTTTCCATGGCTTCAAGCACCTGTGCAGAGGGCGTTAACGAGGCATCTTTAATCCGCGCTTCCATCATTTCAATGGCCTCTAATACTGCGTCTTTTTCTGGCATGATCTGCGCCACTAAACGCAAGTTTTTAATAATGCCTAGGCCCAAGTCCTGAAGCTGCTCTGGCCCTGAGCAGGTTTCAAGCATGAGGCCAGGCTTACGGCCTTGACGTACCACTAAAGCCTGATTGGTGCCAATTAGGTCGCATTCTTGTGCGCTAATGATGGGGCTGTTGGAAAACAAACACCAGGTTAGAAAAACATTAATAAAATGACTTTGTGGTTCATCAATACCCAGCGGAAGCAGTGGGTTAAGGTCTATGTTGCGCACTTCTACATATTCAACGCCGCCTTCCTTTAGGGCATGCACTGGTTTTTGCCCAGGCCGAGCCACCCGTTTGGGGCGTATGTCACTGTAATATTCATTTTCAATTTGTAACAAGTTGGCATTAAGCTGACGGTATTGTCCATCCACTTTCACCCCCATAGTTTCATACTGAGACAAAGGCGTAGAAATAGCATGTTCTAGAGACTTAGCGTAGTTTTCTAGGTCGTTAAAACACAAACTCAGCACCGACTGCACTTTATTGTTGTAACCTAAGTCACTCATGCGTAGTGATGTTGCGTAGGGGCCAATTAGTGTGTTGTCTACGCCTTTGATCAGATCAACATATCTACCTTTCACAAAGCTTGCATCAAGGGCGGGGGACGCACCAAATAGGTATAGCAACACCCAAGAATGGCGCCTAAAGTTACGGATTAATCCAAAATATTGGCTAGATCGAAAATCCCATAGGGCTTGTTCATCACCTAAGAGTTGCTGATAAGCAGGCCAAAAGTTGTCTTGCGGTGAAAAGTTAAAGTGTAACCCAGCAATAGACTGCATGATTTTTCCGTAACGCCACGCCAATCCGACACGATAGGTATGTTTAAGTTGACCCGTGTTGGAGCTGCCAAAATCGGCGATACGAATGTCGTCTTCACCGTCTAAGTAACATGGCATGCTTGCGGGCCAAACGTATTCACCTATATTTTGAAGTTGGCTAGCACTAAAGCTATGCAGCTCCTGCATGTACTTAAGTGCAGGGGCTGGACCCTGAAAAACAGGGGTAATGTATTCCAGTAGGGCCTCGGAATAGTCTGTGGTAATACTGCCATGGGTGAGGCTAGAACCTAACGCTTTAGGATGATCTTCATGGCTAACACGGCCCCTCAGGCCTACCCGCAAGCCTTCTTTTTCTATGCCACACTGTAAGCTAGTTAATGTCTTTGCTACGGGTGAATTCTTAATTTGCTGCAAGCGTTGTTGTAAAGGTATGGGCACGGTCGCTCCGAATGATCTGTAATGGCCTGTGTCTAAACTGATACGAAGTGTAGCCTAATTTGGATTTAAATGGTGCATGTGGATCAGGTTTTTGCGCGGGCCTGCTTGAGTGGCACGGGGTGACCCTCCTGCGATAGCAGCTCGTCATCCAAACGCATGGTTAAGCCAATGCGTTTACGGGCTGCGTCAATCTGCATAATCTTCACTTTAACAATGTCGCCCGCTTTCACGACTGTATGTGGGTCTTTAACAAATTGTTTGGATAAAGCCGAAATATGCACTAAACCATCTTGGTGCACGCTGCAGTAGGGCCGCCGAGGCTGTATTTAGGTCCACGCCAACGTTATTGACACAATCTTCCACCACGTTATCAAGGCGGCGGGTAAGTTGCACTTGGCTGACATCGTGTTGGTATTGGCCAATGGTTCCAAGCCCGCCTCAATAGCGATTTGAGCTTTAGTGCGCCGCTTGGTTTTATACGGCAGATAGAGATCTTCTAAGCGTGTCTTGCTGTCTGCTGCGTTGATGTGCTTGGCCAGTTCTGGAGTAAGTTTTTGTTGTGTCTCAATGCTTTCTAAAATAGCCTTGCGGCGGATAGTCCTTTATATTTCAACAACATAAGCCTAAACAATGGGGCCACATAAGCGAAAAAAAAGGCCCCGTTAGGAGCCTTTATATTTGCACTATACAAGCGAGCTTAGCTTTGATGCGGCCCCGCATTAACGATCTCTTCTGAAACACTAAAGCGTTTGAAGTTTTCGTTAAATTTGCCGATTAGTATAGCTGCTTCTGCGTCGTATGCGCCTTTATCCTGCCATGTGTTACGTGGGTTAAGCAAATAGCTGTCTACGCCTTCCAAGATAGTTGGAATGTCTACGTTGAGGCCGTCTAAATGCTGAGTGGCAGATTCTGTGATGTTGCCACTTTGAATGGCTGCAATAATGGCGCGGGTAGTAGGAATACTAAAACGTTTACCCGTACCGTATGAGCCACCCGTCCAACCTGTGTTTACCAGGTAAACCTTACTGCCAAACTCTTCTATACGCTTCATCAGCAATTCGGCATAAACGCCGGCAGGGCGAGGGAAGAATGGTGCGCCAAAGCAGGTAGAAAACGTAGAGCGAATGGCTGCACTAGAGCCCATTTCAGTAGACCCCACCAAGGCAGTGTAACCACTAAGGAAGTGATAAGCAGCGGCTTCTTTAGACAAGATAGACACCGGCGGTAAAACGCCCGTTAGGTCACATGTTAAGAAAATAATAGCTTCTGGCTCGCCTGCTAAGTTCTTTTTGGTGCGCTTTTCGATGTGCTCTAAAGGGTATGCACAACGGCCGTTTTCGGTGATGTCTGTGTTGTCATAGTCGGCTTTCTTGCTATCTTCATCTAACCATACGTTTTCAACAATAGCGCCAAAACGAATCGCATCCCAAATGATCGGTTCATTCTTCTGGCTAAGGTTAATGGTTTTCGCGTAACAACCGCCTTCAATGTTAAATACTACGCCTTTGCCCCAGCCGTGTTCGTCGTCACCGATTAGGTAGCGATCTGGGTCTGCAGACAGAGTGGTTTTACCGGTGCCTGACAAACCGAAGAATAACGTGGTTTTGCCATCTTCGCCTACGTTGGCAGAACAGTGCATTGGCAATACGTCTTGTGCGGGTAACAGGAAATTCTGTACCGAGAACATAGCCTTTTTCATTTCACCGGCGTAACGCATGCCCGCAAGCATGACTTTACGGTCGGCAAAACTAATCATTACACAGCCATCGCTGTTAGTGCCGTCACGTTCTGGTTGGCACTCAAAGTTGGCTACGTTCAGAATTTGCCATTCATCTTTGCCAGCGGCGTTGTACTCTTTTGGCACGATGAAAAGATTTTGGCCAAACAAATTTTGCCAAGCCGTTTGTGTGGTCATTTGAATAGGGATGTAATGGTCGCGATCTGCGCCTACGTGGACACTGGCAACATACTTATCTTGGCCTACTAAAGAGGCTTCTACGCGATCCCATAAAGCGTTAAACACTTCTGGAGCTACTGGACGGTTAACTGCGCCCCACTCGATTTGATCTGACGTGCCTGGCTCTTGTACTACAAAGCGGTCTAAAGGAGAGCGACCCGTGCGCGCACCGGTGATCACGTTTAGTGCACCCGTGTCGGCCAAAGTACCTTCGCCGTTGGCGATGGCTTTTTGGATCAAGCTAGCAGGAGAGAGTTGCGTGTAGGTGGTGCCAGTATCAGCTGCTACAGTTGCGTTCATGTATCAATACCTTTAAATTTTTTAGGTTTTTAGAAAAAAAATCAACAACCTAAGCGGGCGTAAGTCATATCGACGTAAAAAATGAGGCTGAATTATGCCAGAAAAGCATAACAAATGCCAAAATATGGCCTATCTACTTCACTAATAATACACCGCCCTATTTGTCAAATAATCTACGGCTTAGTGCACAGACGAACTTGCTTCAGACGCCATTGTGTCTTGCTCTAGTAAAACATAACAATCCACCTTGTCGAAGGTGTAGTGCTGATTACAAAAATGACAATCAATCACAATAGCGTCTTGCTCGGCAAGAAGATCATCCACAGCCACCTTGCCCAAACCAATAATGGCGGCGCCACAACGCTGCCTACTGCAATCGCACTGCTGTTCCACCAGTTTGGGAGTAAAGACTTTAACTTGCTGTTCATGGAATAATCGGTGTAATACTTGGTTCGCTGGCAGTTGTGCCAACTCATGCTCTGTTAGGGTGGTGGCTAGGGCATGCACTAGCTCCCAATCTAAATCGGCTTGGTGTTCATTGGCTAGGGCTTGAGGCAGTCGCTGCAACATAAATCCTGCGGCGCCTTCACTGGTACTCACTAGTTGGATATGGGTAGGCAGCTGCTCAGACTGATAGAAGTAGCTCTCAATACATTCAGCAAGAGTTGCTTGATCCACAGTAACAATGCCTTGATAGCGCTGACCTTTATCTGGCTCTATGGTGATAATCAAACGCCCATCGGCAATCATATCAGCAAGGCTTGCTTGAGCAGCAATACCGTCATCAAACTGGGCCATGCCTTTTACTCTAAACGGATGCTCCGGATCATTACTTAACTGCCTACACTCGGCCATAACCCACTTCAGTGGTCCGCCGCCACGGATTTGTACACTTAAGCGGCCTTGTAATTTTAAATTGGCGCTCAGCAAACAAGCCACAATCAGCATTTGGGTGAGCAAATTGGCTACCGGAGCTGGGTAATTGTGCTGCTCTAGCAAGGTTTTCACGCCTTGATCTAAGCGCAAATGAACACCCCGAATATCCATATCGGTGAACATAAAACCCTGCATTGAATCATTGGTCATAGGATGAAATTCTGAAAAAGGACTGAATAGAAGCCAAAAAAGCAACCTAATTTATTATAAACTACAACTGCTGCTGTTCAAAACGATGTTGGTCGCGGCGCTGTTTTTTAGTGGGCCTGCCTGCAGATATTGAGGTTTGCCCCATGGCTTTTCGGCCTGCGGCTAAATCTGAGCGAGCCTTTTCACTAATGGCCGTTTCGTGATACATAAGCGCGGCTTCGGGGGCGCCTTTACGGCTCCCCGAGAGACCCAAAACCACAATGGTTTTTTCCTCAAAACCTTGGCGTATCTTCATTTCTGCCTGTAGTTCCACTACCCGACTGCATTTAGCTTTAGCGCCTTGATAATGTACTTTCCCTCCTTCTATGGCTTGTTTAGCCAGTGCGCGGGTTCGGTAAAAACGGGCCGCCCACAGCCACTTATCTAAACGCACTTTATCGTCACTCATTTTATCGGCTTTACTGGCCATAATGGATTCTCGTTAATTTTTTATCCTTCACATAAATTGCCT
>JAQRMV010000021.1:0-16536 GCA_028598985.1 Gammaproteobacteria bacterium | reverse complement strand
TTCGGTAAAAACGGGCCGCCCACAGCCACTTATCTAAACGCACTTTATCGTCACTCATTTTATCGGCTTTACTGGCCATAATGGATTCTCGTTAATTTTTTATCCTTCACATAAATTGCCTGCTCTATGGTGCGAACTATGCTAAAGTCAGGCGCATATTTTAGCTACACCATATCATTATATAGGACTCTACATGAGCGAAGTAAAGCACTGTAAATTACTCATTTTAGGCTCGGGCCCAGCTGGCTACACTGCCGCGGTGTACGCAGCCCGCGCCAATCTTAACCCGGTGCTCATTACAGGCATGCAAATGGGCGGCCAATTAACCACTACCACAGAAGTGGACAACTGGCCTGGCGACGTTGAGGGGTTACAGGGCCCAGATTTAATGGCGCGCATGAAAGCCCATGCCGAACGCTTTGAAACTGAGATTATTTTTGACCAGATTGATGCGGTTAATTTAAGCCAGCGGCCATTTCAGCTCTCTGGCCAAGGCACTCAATATACCTGTAATGCGCTCATCATTTGTACTGGGGCTAGCGCTCGTTACCTAGGCTTAGACAGCGAGGCCGCATTCCAAGGCAAAGGCGTATCAGCTTGTGCTACTTGCGATGGTTTCTTTTATCGCAACAAAAAGGTCGCTGTTATTGGCGGTGGCAACACCGCCGTGGAAGAAGCGCTTTATTTAAGTAACATCGCCTCAGAAGTCACTGTAGTACATCGCCGCGAGAAATTCCGTAGCGAAAAAATCCTTGCCGATCGGTTAATGGACAAGGTAGAAAACGGCAACGTTAAGGTAGAATGGCATCACAACCTTGATGAGGTACTAGGCGACGACATGGGTGTGACTGGCATGCGCATTAAGAACAATGACGGCAGCACCAAGGAATTAGATGTAGATGGAGTGTTTATTGCTATTGGTCACTCCCCCAATACCAGCCTGTTTGAAGGCCAACTAGACATGGAAGGTGGCTATCTTAAAGTACAAAGTGGCACACAGGGCAACGCCACTCAAACCAGTATTGAAGGCGTATTTGCCGCAGGTGACGTAATGGATCACATCTATCGCCAAGCCATCACTTCTGCCGGAACCGGCTGCATGGCTGCACTGGATGCTGAGCGCTACCTAGACGAGCAGTAAGCAAGTAGAGATTTTTTCTAGTAAAAGCTAGAACTGGCCATTGTATTAACTGTACAATGGCCTCCATCACCCTTAATTACAATAACTCAAATGAGAGGCACACTATGGAATTCTTAGGATTCTTATTCCGTTGGTCACACTTGCTATTCGGCATTGCTTGGATTGGCATGTTGTTCTACTTTAACTTCGTTCAAGGCGGCTACTTTAAGCAAGCAAGTGCAGAAGGCCTAGCAGACGCTAAAGCTAAACTAGCACCTAGCGCTTTATGGTGGTTCCGTTGGGGCGCCATGGGCACATTCCTAACGGGCGCTATCATGCTGTTCACCGTGCCAACGGCTACAAGCAACTACATTTGGATTGGTTCTTTGTTCGGCACATTAATGTTCTTAAACGTTTGGTTAATCATTTGGCCTAACCAAAAAATTGCTTTAGGTATGGTTGAAGGCGACGGCCCTGCAGCCGGTGCCAAAGCATTGTTGGCGTCACGCCACAACGTATTGTTCGCAGCGCCTATGGCCTTTTGTATGCTGGCTTCTGGCCATGGCATTTCTGGCGCATGGTCTGGCTGGACCCAATCAACCGATTGGACTGCAACCTCAACAATTGTAATGCTGGCTATTATTGCTGCGTTAGAAGTGAACGCTTTAGTGGGTAAGCAGGGTCCTTTGACTACTGTTAAGGGCGTGATTCATAGCTCTTTAGCGCTAACCGCAGTCATGGTACTGGTATTTAAATTCCTGTAAGGAAGAGGATGGGCATCGCCGTTCCATGACATCCTGTAAATAAAAAAACCGGCTTTCGCCGGTTTTTTTAATGGTGATCCCACCCAATTCGAGGCGCCCATCCTAGGCGCTGGTACATCCTGTAGACTCCATGTCCTTCCCTGTCGGCCTTCATAGCAAGCTAATAGGCTAACCTTATTCCCTTAGGCGTAAGATACGCCAAAGGCGGTTGGATAAATATAGGAAAAATTCTGAATTTTGCCCATATTGCCTAATTTTTTAGCTTTAATGCACTAAAAAACACGCAAATCCTATCTATTGGCCAATTTTGATCAATTCAACCTCAAAAATAAGCGCATCGTTTGGACCAATCATTTGGCCAGCGCCTTGGGTGCCATAGGCTAAATCTGGGTGGATGAAAAACTTAAATTTAGAGCCAACACTCATCAATTGCACGCCTTCGGTCCAACCTGCAATAACACCATTCAATGGGAATTGTGCAGGTTCACCGCGCTCTACAGAACTATCAAATACACGGCCATCCATGGTAGTGCCATGGTAGTGTACAGTCACGGTGTCTGTTGCGGCTGGTTTTTCGCCTTCGCCTTCAGTAAGAATTTGATACTGTAGGCCCGTCTTAGTCACCTGAACGCCTTCATTTTGAGCGTTTTCAGCTAGATAAGCTTCACTGTTATTTAGAGCGCCTTCAAACTGAGATGCTGCTGCTTGGCGTTGGAATTCTTGTACGATTGATACCGCTTCCTGTTGATTTATTAACGTCTTTTGGCCTAAATATGCGGCGTTAAAGCCTTCAACAAAGGCGGCTAAATCTAGGTTATCAAAGTCGTTAGCAAGCTGGCCTGCAACCAAAGTGCCTAAGCTGTAACTAACTTTCTGTTCTGCATTGTCTAGATCAATTTCTGCAGCCGCTGGAGTGGCTGCTAGGCCAATAGCACTGGTAACAGCCAAGCGGCTAATTAAAGTTTTCATAGTATTCCTTAGTCATAAAGCCAAACAGATCATTCGGCGCGAGCACGTAGGATATATAAGTCTTAAACTTGAAGCAAAAGTATTTCCATATATTTACATGTGATGACCTTTGTTTGTCTATCATTAGGCCAATGGCTAGCCATGCCTGTGGTATCATCCGCGACCATGATTAAATTTGACAACATTACTCTGCAGCGCGGTGGGCAACCTCTTATTGAAGGGGCTTGTTTGACCCTAGATTCTGGCCAAAGATACGGTTTGGTTGGCCGCAACGGCGCTGGAAAAACCACCCTATTCAAGCTATTGCTGGGCCAGCTTCAATTAGACGCAGGCCAGCTCACTTGGCCGCCTTCCATGCGCATGGCCCACATGGCTCAAGAAATAGGTGACGTAAATCGCTCGACCCTTGATCACGTATTAGACGGCGATCAAGCATTACGCAAAGCAGAGGCGGCCATTGCTACAGCAGAAGCTAACCATGATGAGGTAGCCCTGAGCCATGTGTATGCAGACTATGATCATTTAGATGGTTATACCGCCGTGAACCGGGCTCAGCAACTATTACAGGGCTTAGGTTTTTCGGAACAAGACTGGGGTCAGCCCGTAGGTAGCTTTTCTGGCGGCTGGCGAGTGCGCCTAAATCTTGCTCAAGCTCTTATGTGTCCGTCTGACTTACTATTATTAGACGAACCTACCAACCACTTAGACTTAGATGCCACCATGTGGCTTGAATCTTGGTTACAAAAGTACCCTGGCACCTTATTTTTAGTGTCCCACGACCGTGATTTCTTAGATGAAGTGGTGCAGGTTATCGTGCATTTAGACCATAAACAACTCACCTCATATCGAGGCAACTATGCCGCATTTGAGCGCCAAAAGGCTGAGCGCATGGCCCAGCAACAGGTAATGTACACCAAACAACAAGCAGAAATTGCACACATAGAAAATTTTATCCGCCGCTTTAAAGCCAAAGCCAGCAAGGCCAAGCAGGCCCAAGGCCGTGTAAAAGCACTAGAGCGGATGGAAAAAATTGCCCCAGCCTATGCCGATTCACCCTTTACCTTCCGTTTTCCAGAATTCGAAAAAACCAGCTCTACCCTTATTGATCTAGATCGTGTGAGCATTGGTTATGATAAGCCTATTGTTAGTGCCAACATCACTTTGTTACACGATTCCCGGTACGCCTTGCTAGGCCCCAATGGCGCTGGAAAGTCGAGTTTGATTAAAACCTTAGTGGGTGACCTTGCGCCATTATCAGGCCAGATAGTGCCCGGAGAACACCTTAAGGTTGGTTACTTTGCGCAACACCAGCTTGAGGCTTTAGATATTGAAGCCAGTGGTTTATTACATTTACAACGCTTAAAGCCTAAAGCTAGCGAGCAAGAATTGCGTAACTTCTTAGGCGGGTTTGGTTGGCAGGGAGCCCGCGTGTTTGAGCCCGTAAAACACTTTTCGGGTGGCGAAAAAGTGCGCTTGGCTTTAGCCATGATTGCCTTACAAAAGCCCAATTTATTACTCTTAGACGAGCCCACCAACCACCTAGATTTAGAAGCTAGGCACGCCCTAACTATGGCATTACAAGCCTACCAAGGCGCTATCGTGGTGATTTCACATGATCGACACTTACTACGCCAGGTAGTGGATAACTATTGGTTAGTGGCCGACGGTAGGGTAAAAGAATTTGAAGGTGATTTGCAGGATTACCAAGCTCAAGTTCAGTCCTTAGCTCAGGCCCAAGCTCAAGCCAAGATCACAAACAGGCTAGAGGCAAAACGTTTGGACCCAGACAAAACCAGGGACGCACAGGCAGGCGCTTTAACACCGACCGAGCGTAAAGAACAAAAACGCCAGCAAGCGCAAGCACGCAAACAGCTAAGCCCATTAAAAAAAGCCATCTCCAAACTCGAAAAAGATATAGACCTTTGGCAAACAAAACTAGATTTGCTTGAAGTTGAACTGGCACAGCCAGACTTGTATGCCATGGAAAATAAGGCCAAACTAAAAGATATATTGGCCCAACAAGCCCATGCAAGTGAACAACATGAGCAAAGCGAAGAGCAATGGCTTGAGAAACAAGATGAGCTTGAGACGCTGTCAGCGTAAATTAATTTCACCCTAATGAGAAAGGCGACCCCATGAACTTTCAACCCAGCCAACGTCGGTTTCCACACAATCGTATGCGACGGATGCGATACAATGACTTTTCAAGACGCCTAATGCGTGAAAACCAGCTCACCACCGACGACCTGATTTACCCCATGTTTGTTATTGAAGGCCACAACCAGCGCCAAGCCGTGGCTTCTATGCCGGGTGTTGATCGTTTAAGTATCGACCTATTAGTGGTGGAAGCAAAGCTGTTGCTGGCCTTAGGCATACCTGCCATTGCGCTTTTTCCCGTAACGCCCGATTCTGCAAAATCATTAATGGCAGAACAAGCATACAGCTGCGACGGCCTAGCCCAACGCGCAGTGAGAGCAATTAAAGATGCGTGCCCAGAACTAGGGGTGATCACCGATGTAGCCTTAGATCCTTATACAACCCACGGCCAAGACGGCATCATCAACGAACACGGCTATGTGGTTAATGACATTACAGTAGAAACCCTCATTCAGCAGGCTTTATCCCATGCGGAAGCGGGGGCCGATGTGGTGGCCCCGTCCGATATGATGGATGGGCGTATTGGCTCCATTCGCAACGCCTTAGAAACCAACGGCCACGTTAATACGCGCATTATGGCTTATGCGGCAAAATACGCCTCGGCTTACTATGGCCCTTTTCGTGATGCTGTGGGTTCTGCAGGCAACTTAGGCAAGGGCAATAAACTTGGTTACCAAATGGATCCTGCCAATAGCGATGAAGCGCTACACGAAGTGGCCTTAGACATTGCCGAGGGTGCCGACATGGTGATGGTAAAACCTGGCATGCCTTATTTAGACATTGTTAACCGAGTAAAACGTGAGCTGAAAGTACCCACCTTTGCTTATCAGGTAAGTGGTGAATACGCCATGCATATGGCTGCCTTCCAAAACGGCTGGCTAGACAAAGATAGCGTGATGATGGAATCCTTACTTGGCTTTAAACGTGCCGGGGCGGACGGCATTCTCACCTATTTTGCCAAAGATGCGGCCATACTCCTGCAATCTGGCTCCTGAACACTTAATTGAGACCTCCCCATGGCAAAAGCTAAAACAGCCTACGTGTGCAACGAATGCGGCTCTGACTATAGTAAGTGGCAGGGCCAGTGTGGCGATTGTGGTGCTTGGAATAGCTTACAAGAGATCCGTGTGGCGCCTGCAGGTGGCCATGTGAGCGCCAGCACCCGCGTTAGCACAGCCAAAGGATATGCCGGGGTAGCCTCCGCTCTACAAGACCTAAGTGATGTGGATGTGGCTAATGTAGCACGCCTTAGCACCAGCATTGGCGAGCTGGACCGTGTTTTAGGTGGCGGTTTAGTACCCGGCTCTGCCATTTTGGTAGGGGGTCATCCTGGTGCAGGCAAAAGCACGCTGTTACTACAGTTAATGTGCACTTTGGCCCAACACATACCGGCTTTATATGTCACTGGCGAGGAATCTTTACAGCAAGTTGCGTTGCGAGCAAAACGTTTAGAGCTGCCTACCAGCAATTTGAAAATGCTCACCGAGACCGACGTTGAAGCCATCTTAACGACCTGCGCCCAGTTAAAGCCAAAGCTCATTGTAGTGGACTCTATTCAAGTGATGCAATTGGCCGATATTAGCTCCGCCCCAGGTAGTGTTTCTCAAGTGCGAGAATGTGCCTCGGCGTTAATTCGATATGCCAAACAATCTGATGCGGTGCTGTTGTTAGTGGGCCATGTGACAAAAGATGGCAGCATTGCAGGACCAAAAGTTCTCGAACACATGATCGATTGCTCCTTGCAACTAGAAGGTGATAATGACAGCCGCTATCGCACCCTAAGAAGCCATAAAAACCGTTTTGGCGCGGTGAATGAGCTGGGGGTGTTTGCCATGGTGGAAAATGGCCTTAAGGAAGTAAAAAACCCCAGCTCCATTTTCCTCTCCCGTAATGATACGGCGACCGCTGGCAGCTTAGTAATGGTGATTTGGGAAGGCACGCGGCCCTTATTAGTAGAACTACAGGCATTGGTTGATGACAGCCCTATGCATAACCCCCGTAGGGTGGCAATCGGCTTAGATCAAAACCGACTCACCATGCTATTGGCCGTATTGCACCGGCATGGCGGCTTACACACAGGCGATCAAGACGTGTTTGTTAATGTGGTAGGTGGTGTGCGCGTGTCTGAAACGGGGGCCGACCTCGCCATGTTATTAGCGATTGTTTCCAGCCTTAGGGACCGAGCCCTTGATCAAAATTTGGTGGTGTTCGGCGAAGTTGGCTTGTCGGGTGAAATCCGCCCCGTGCCCAGTGGCCAAGAGCGCATTCGAGAAGCTGCAAAGCACGGCTTTACACGCGCCATCGTACCCATTGCCAACGTGCCTAAAACTAAAGGTGGCGAAGGTTTAGAGGGCATGGAAATTATTGGTGTGAAAACCTTACAAGATGCTTTAGGTGCGCTTTCTTAAAGTTACCCAGACTATTTCATAGGACATTGTGTCTCGCCAGGTTCGCCCCATGTGGATAGCCAATCCATCATTGCGTCATTACTGACCACTTCACCCGTTTCTTGATATTCCCGCCATCGGGAAAGGGTTAGTTCGTTTTCACGCTGTTTGCGTTCTTCCTCATCTATATAACGAAGCAAGGCTTGCTTGGCTAAATAGCTCTTAGAGCGCTGAGTGTGCTCCGCTAACAAATTGAGCCGTGTTTCGAGCTGTTCATCTAATCTAACGCCGAGCATCTAATGACTCCTTGATCTTGTTAAACATTGTTTAACAAGCTTAGCAGCTTTAGTTTATTGATTCTAGCTGGGTGGAATTTTGTAAATCGCCGCTCCATGACATCCATGTCACCGCGGCAGAGCCGGCCCCGCGACCACAGGGAGTGCTTTGGGTCTACCGTACATCCTGTACATCGCCGCTCCATGACATCCATGTCACCGCGGCATACCGTACATCCTGTACATAAAAAAACCGGCGTCTATTGCTAGAGGCCGGTTTTATAAAGCAGGATCAATTACTTGATCTTAGCTTCTTTGTACATAACATGCTTACGGACGCGTGGATCGTACTTCTTCATTTCCATTTTGTCAGGCATGGTACGCTTGTTCTTTGTAGTGGTGTAGAAGTGACCAGTACCGGCGCTGGAAACCAGCTTAATTTTATCGCGCATTAGTCTTCTCCTTAAACCTTAGTGCCGTTGGCACGTACATCAGCAAGAACGGAATCAATACCTTTCTTGTCAACAATACGCATACCTTTTGAAGATACACGAAGGCGAACAAATTTGTTTTCGCTTTCTACCCAAAAACGATGCCAATGCAAGTTGGGTAAAAAACGACGACGTGTTCTGTTGTGTGCGTGAGACACATTGTTACCAGCGACAGGGCGCTTTCCAGTAACCATACATACTCTGGACATTTTAACTTCCTCTAATTTAGTATTGAACTAGGCATTGTGCCTAACTCTCAGGCGGAGCAGCCCTCCAGCGGGCCATTATCCGTACCAGCCACACCCACACCTAATTTCTGGAGGTGTAAATATGGAGGCGGGACTTTAGCAGATTCTTTGGAAAGGGGCAATAGAAATCGCAGAGAAAGCCTTCCATAATTAGATAAACCTGATAAGCGCTACCTGACCAAGGTGAGGATGGGTTTTAGCTTGCGCTTAAAGGGAACTCGCCTGGGTTTTGTATAATGGCTTCAGTAAGGTCGACATCAATGTCTGGCCAATAGAAATGCCCGGGGGAAGGTTCTTCGATATTATGAACCGATACTCTCATATAAGGCCCCTATCGGCAAACGATACCCATTCGTGGCGGCCTACAACAAAATGGTCCAAAATACGGATATCAACCAGTGCCAAAGCATCGACCAGCGCTTGAGTAATAAGCAGGTCACTGGCGCTAGGCTCGGCCACTCCAGAAGGATGATTGTGGGCCAAAATCACCGCCGCTGCATTTTCTGCCAAGGCTAGCTTTACCACTTCACGGGGATAAACATTAGCGCTATCTATAGTGCCTTGGAATAACTCCACCATCTCTAATAAACGATGCTGGTTGTCGAGCAAAAGCAAACAAAACACTTCGCGCTGGTAGTTGCCTATCTCACACTGTAAGTAAGTACCCACTTTTTTACTTGTGCCTAAATCTATAGATTGTTGAAGCTGCACTTTTTGCAACCTTAGACCTAGCTCCTTTACCGCTTGTAGTTGTACATATTTGGTGGGGCCAACACCACGCTGCAAACAAAACTCATCTACACTGGTGGCTAATAATTCATGTAGGCCACCAAACCGCGTAAGTAGCTCTCGCGCCACATCAACTGCAGACATACCCACGCTGCCCGTGCGTAAAAAAATAGCCACCAATTCTGCGTCAGATAACTGTTTGGGGCCTAATTTAAGCAACCGTTCCCTGGGTCGTTCTTGTGTAGGCCATTGTGGAATCGCCATTGCATCCATGCTCCTAATCCATTAGGTTAAGGATAAAGCATAGCAGGCCATTACTAATTCACCACCATGACGCAACTTACAGACACTCACAACAATGCCGACGACGGCTTACAGACGTTATTTAAAAACTTGCCCGGCATGGCTTATCGCTGCTTAAATTTACCCCACTGGCCCATGAGTTTTGTTAGTGAAGGCTGTGAAACCTTGTGTGGCTATCAAAGCCAAGAACTGGAGTCCCAATCTATTTTGTGGGGAGACTTTACCCACCGGCATGATGTGGCCGAGGTGGATCGTCAAGTGCGTGCTGCGGCAGACTTAGGCCAACCATTTGAAGTGGAATACCGTATAGTGCCTCGTACTGGCCCACATAAGTGGGTGTGGGAGCGAGGCCGCGTAGTCGATCGCCTTAAAGACGGAACGGCAGTGATAGAAGGCTTCATTACCGATATTACTAGCCTACGCCATGCAGAGCGCTTAGTTGGCGAGCAACGAGAGCAGCTGGCCCATGTTGAACGCCTTAATACCCTTGGCGAAATGACAGCGGCCATTGCCCATGAGCTGAACCAACCGCTAACTGCCATTGCCATGTACAGCACATCCGCCAAACTGTTAGCCCAACAAGGGCAAACCGACCAGTTAATCGTGGTGATGGATAAGCTGGCTCAACAGTCTTACCGCGCAGGGGCCGTGATTGAACGCATGCAAACCATGAGCTATCAATCTAGCCACCAACAAGATCACGTTAACCCCACGGATTTATTACGAGAAATTAAAGACTTAGCGGAAATTGAAGCGCAGATAAGGCATTTCACTATTGACTTACAACTACCCCAATACCTGCCTTTAATCTCCTGTGATGCCATACAGATTCAACAAGTGATTCTTAACCTATTGCGTAATGGCATGCAAGCGATGCAAACCAGTGCGTGTGCCGAAGGTAGCGCTATCATTTTAAGCGCGCAGGTTAGGGAAGATCAGCTGTGGATTAAGGTCACCGATCAGGGTACTGGCATTGAGGAAGCCATGGCAGACAAGCTATTTTTGGCTTTTGCTTCCAATAAACACACGGACAAAGCCGCGGGAATGGGCCTAGGATTAACCATAGGTAAAGCCATTATTGAGGCCCACGGCGGCCGCCTTAATTACCGCAATCTATCGCCTCAAGGAGCAGAATTTTCGTTTAACCTAGGCATTGCTGGACAAGGTTCAACATGAATCAACAGGTGTTTATTGTCGATGACGATTGTGCGGTGAGAGACTCCATTAGTTTATGGCTGTCTTGTCATGACTATCAAACTGCGTGCTTTGAAGATGCCGTGCAATTTAGCCAACAGTTTAATGTTGATATGAGGGGCTGCATCATTGCTGATATCCGCATGCCTGGTATGGATGGCTTTGAACTACAGGCCCACCTTCATAACATAGGCTGCCAATTGCCCTTAATCTTCATTACCGGCCACGGCACCGTGCCTATGGCGGTGGAGGCCATGCGTAAAGGCGCGTTAGATTACTTACGCAAGCCAGTAGATGAACAACAGTTATTGCACAAGGTGGCTGAAGCATTTGCCTTGGATCAGGCCCACGCCATGGAAACCCAGAAGTTTGCCAGCCTCACACGGCGCGAACGCCAAGTGGCCGAGCTTGTGGTTGAGGGCTTGGCAAATAAAGTGATTGCTGCAGATTTGAACATCAGCGAACGCACTGTAGAGGTACACCGCTCTAATGTAATGAGGAAGCTTGAGGCTAAAACCGTGGCTGGGCTGGTGAAAGCTTACCTTTTGAGTTCCCACGCGGAGCATGGGAACTAGGGCTCGGGTTTTATCTCGTTCCCATGCTCTGCGTGGGAATGCAGAACCAAACCTACGGGTTTTCCACAATATTCAACACCACACACCTGCGTTAGTCTGTCATCAATCAAGTAAAAACTTGCTACAGATCAATAAACGAGGTGTATTATGAGTAAACAACGTGTTGCCATCATCGGTGCTGGCCCTAGCGGTTTAGCCCAACTACGAGCCTTCCAATCTGCCCAAGCTAAAGGCGCAGACATTCCAGAAATTGTGTGTTTTGAAAAGCAAGACAACTGGGGCGGCTTGTGGAATTACACTTGGCGTACTGGCGTAGACCAATACGGCGAACCCGTTCATGGCAGTATGTATCGTTATCTTTGGTCTAACGGACCTAAAGAAGGTTTGGAGTTTGCCGACTATTCTTTTGACGAACACTTTGGCCGTGAAATTGCCTCTTTTCCTCCCCGCGCAGTATTATATGACTACATAGAGGGCCGTGTTAAAAAGGCTGACGTACGTAAGTATATTCGTTTTTCTAACGTAATTCGTAACGTCTCGTATAATGCAAACTCCGACACCTTCACCGTAACGGCAGAAGATTTACCCAACAACAAGCAGTATCAAGAAGAGTTTGATTATGTGATCGTGTCTAGTGGTCACTTCTCTACCCCTAACGTGCCTGAGTACCCTGGTTTTAATCACTTTGGTGGCCGCATTATGCATGCCCACGACTTCCGTGACGCCTTGGAATTTAAGAACAAAGACGTGCTTATTTTAGGCACTTCCTACTCTGCAGAAGACATTGGTTCGCAGTGTTGGAAGTACGGCGCAAAAACCATTACCGTAGCTCACCGCACGGCCCCCATGGGTTATGATTGGCCAGATAACTGGCAAGAAGTACCCGCACTTGAACGCGTAGACGAAAACACCGCCTACTTTATTGATGGCACATCCAAGCAAATAGATGCCATTATTCTGTGTACTGGCTACATTCACCACTTCCCCTTTATGGAAGAGTCCCTCAAACTCAAAACCAACAACCGTCTTTACCCTGTAGACTTATACAACGGCGTGGTGTGGCAGCATAACCCTAAGCTACTGTATTTAGGCATGCAGGATCAGTGGTACACCTTTAATATGTTTGACGCCCAAGCATGGTATGCAAGGGATGTGATTATGGGACGAGTGGCCTTACCCACACAACCTGAAATGCAAGTCGATATAGACCATTGGCGCGCCCAAGAAGATGCTTGTGCCGATGATTACGAAGCCATCGCCTTCCAAGGTCGCTACACGATGGAGTTAATGGCCAAGACCGATTACCCAGCCATTGATCTTGAAGACTGTAACCAAGCCTTTTACCAATGGAAGAAACACAAGAAATTGGGCATCATGACCTTCCGTAACCATGGCTACAAGTCTGCCCTTACGGGTAAAACAGCGCCGCCTCACCACACTCCGTGGAAGGATGCGCTAGACGACTCCCTTGAATGTTATTTAGGCTCAGGCGAAGCCAAGTAGTTTAGGCAACGACAATGAACTAGGCAGATGCCAGTTTGTTGCTCAGTGGGAGTGTGCCATCAATAGCCACTTCCACTGTATCTCCAGGTTCTAGAAAGCGCATGGGATTAAAGCCCATACCCACCCCTGCAGGGGTTCCCGTAGCGATCACATCGCCCACTTCCAATGTAATACCCGCAGATAGCGTGGCTATTAACGTAGGTATATCAAAAATCATTTGCGCCAAAGTGGCCTCTTGTCTAAGCTCACCATTAACCCTACAGGTTAGGCGCACGTCACTAGGCAGTGGCTGACCGTAGGTGGGGGTAATGGCTGGACCCATGGGCCCAAAACCATCTAAACACTTACCAAGATGCCATTGACCATGGCGTTTTTGTAGGTCTCTTGCCGACACATCGTTATAACAAGCAAAACCAAATACATGGCTCCATGCGTCTTGTTTAGCAATGTTAACCCCTGCTTTACCAATGACTAACGCTAGCTCCCCTTCATAGTCAATTTTTCGGGTCACTCCGTCATGTAGGGGAATGGTGTCTAGCGGGCCTATAAGGGTGTTGGTGGCTTTACTAAAAACAATGGGGTATTTAGGAAGATCGGCGCTAATACCCATTTTATCAGCAATTTCAGCGGCATGATCGGCGTAGTTTTTGCCGATACAAAATACATTTCGGCGTAAATGGGGTAGCGCAGAGGTGACTAATTGAGGCAGGTAAGCCACCCTTGCGATGCCTTTTTCATAAGCCCGCTTTGCTAATACATCAACCTCTTCTTGAGCTTTAGCCCCGCCATCCAGTAAAGACCACATATCGGTGTGTTTTAGTGGAACACCTAGGGTTATGCCAGCGGCCTGTATGTCGATTAAGTGGTTTTTAATGACTACGCCTAAGCGGCCGTCTTTTGTGGTTACATAATGCATGTCACTTGCTCCTGAATAATCTGTATCACTATAATAGGCCTTTGTCGCATACCGAAGTTAAACATTTTTAGGTATAATGCCGCTTCATTTAAGACCTAGGGCCGCATCAATGCGACATTTTGGTCTATTTCTATACCTTTTACCTGTCACTAAGTAGGCAATCAAAAGGTCCACGCTTCGGAGTATCTAATGAAGAGCCCAGTTAACGTTGTGATCACCGGTGCCGCCGGCCAGATTTCTTATTCTCTTATCTTCCGTATTGCTAAAGGCGAAATGCTAGGTAGTGACCAACCCGTCAACCTAAAACTACTGGAAATCACTCCAGCCCTTGGTGCCTTAAATGGTGTAGTCATGGAGATTGAAGATTGCGCCTTCCCATTAGTCAACTCTATCACGCCTACAGACGACCCTGCAGTGGCTTTTGATGATGCTCATTATTGCCTACTTGTTGGTGCCCGCCCCCGTGGCCCAGGCATGGAACGTAAGGACTTATTGGAGGCTAACGCCAACATCTTTACCGCACAAGGCAAGGCCATTAATGACAATGCCAACCGCGATGTTAAAGTGCTAGTGGTAGGCAACCCCGCCAATACCAACGCTTATATTGCCATGAAAAGCGCCCCTGACCTAAACCCACAGCAGTTTACTGCCATGACTCGTTTAGACCACAACCGCGCCCTGACTCAGCTGGCCAACCAAACTAACGCTGGCGTTAGCGACGTGAAAAACCTATGCATTTGGGGCAACCATTCAGCCACTATGTATGCCGATGTCACCAATGCCACCGTTAAAGGCCAAGCAGCAACCACTCTAGTGGACCAAAATTGGATCGACACGGACTTCATTCCAGTGATCGCCCAACGGGGAGCATCCATCATTAAAGCCCGTGGCGCCTCTTCTGCGGCCTCTGCGGCTAATGCTGCCATTGACCACATGCGCATCTGGGCTGCTGGCACGCAAAACGGTGATTGGACTAGCATGGGCATTCCTAGTGACGGTAGCTACGGCATCCCTAAGGACTTAATGTTCTCTTTCCCTGTCACTTGCCAGAACGGCGAATACAGCATTGTTCAGGGCCTATCAATAGATGTTGCCAGCCAAGCCTATATTGATAAGACTCGCCAGGAGCTAGAGGAAGAGCGCGACGCTATTGCTCATTTGGTGTAAATGCCCCAGCTTAAGAAAATGACATTGTTATTTGCTTAAAGCAGAAACGAAAAAACCGCCAAAAGGCGGTTTTTTTAGATCTAATTACAGAGACATCGTTTACTGATGCTCAGTCTCTGCACGTTCCTCTGCGTTATAGGACACGATCAGCGGCACTATTAGCATGGCTGTCATAACCCAAAAGCACACTGCCATGCCCATAGGGCTGTCGGCATATGTGAAGATGGCTTCTGCGCCTTCCCAGCTTGTGATTGGTGATGAATTAAACATATATATATCCTCTTATTCTTAATGGATACAAGCTAAACCCAAAAGAGGTTTAGCCTGTGTATCTCTATTACTGAGAGCGGATTTCTTCTGGATAAGCAATGCCTTCCAGTTCGTTATCCATACCGTCACGTTGCACGCCGTCACCAGCGCGAAGAATTCCCATTTTGTTGAATACCCAAGACAATACATAGCCGGGAATAAAGCCAGTAGCTATCATCACACCAGCGCCAACCAATTGGCCTGTCATATTAATGGATGGAACATCAAAACCGTCCCAAGAACTAAAGCCTGGGTAACCGCCTAAGAAGATACCTACAGCCAACAAGCCCCAAACGCCACATATACCGTGAACGGATACTGCGCCAACGGCGTCGTCGATGCCCATTTTTTCAAGCTGTTTAGCAGCCCAAGGACCTAAGTAACCGCCAGCAAAGGCAATTGCGAAGGCCAATGGTGGGTACCACAAATCAAGGCCAGCCGCAGCGGAGATAACACCACACAATGCACCAGACATCATCCAGAAAGGATCACGGGTACAGGCGTAACAACCAATAATGCCACCAGCAACAGCCATCAAGGTGTTAAACAAGTATGCAGATAATGTGGTTGGGCCACCGTAGATGTTCACCCAGCCGCCATTGGTGCCGTAGTTATACAACACACACGCGCCGATGAAACCGAAGAAACCTACCACGATCAGCATTAAACCAGTAATGGTCATAGGCAAGCTATGGCCACGGACTGCGTTAGCACTGCCGTCTGCATTGAATTTACCAATACGAGGGCCAAGGTTGATCAATACACCTAAAGCAAAGAAGCCAGAGATAGTATGTACCACACCAGAAGCTACAGCATCATGATAACCAAACTTAGTGACCAACCAACCGGCAGGGTGCCAGCCCCAAGACGCCGCCAAGTTCCACACTACAGAACCTAAGATCACCGCTAGCACTACAAAAGATGCCATACGAATACGTTCAATAACCGCACCTGACAAGATAGAAGCCGTGGTACAAGCAAATAGAGTGAAAGCACCCCAGAATACGCCTGTGGCTTGGTCTGCCATGTTAGGTCCCATGATGGCTGACATAGGCAAACCAAATTCGCCCCATACTGGGTCGTAGGTAAAGCCCTGCCACATGGACAAGTAGATTAACCAACCAAACATATAGAAGGTAGGGATCATAAACGCGAACGCGAGAATGTTTTTAGTACCTGATGCCAATGAGTGTTTAACTCGCGAGGCGCCCATCTCGTACATGAGAAAGCCCGCGTGAATCAAAACCATTATGGCGGTACACCAATAATAAAATATTTCGAGGTTAGTGTTGCTTAAACCTTGCAACGCCTCTATTGCTGCCTGCATTTCTTCAGGAGTCATCGTCTCCCTCCATTTGTTGTTGTTATTTTTAAGTTCACTAGCGCATCAACTATGCGATGGGAGATATGAATATATTCACACAAGCGA
>JAQRMV010000020.1 GCA_028598985.1 Gammaproteobacteria bacterium | reverse complement strand
GCTCGAACCGACATATTTGACTATATCGAACGGTTTTATAATCAACGAAAACTGCGTAAGCTTGAGCATGATCAAAGTGCTGAATCTTACTCTATTAAACTGTCCGTGAAATCGGGGTAAAACCCCCCCGAACGCTGCGCAACTTGAGTTTGAGTTAGATCCAAATTGAGACGAGCCAGTTTAAGCCGGTGACCTAACTCCTGCACCATGCACTAGCCTAACCACCCGCCAACCGAGGCAACCAAAGCACAATTGCGGGGAAAGACACTAACAAAGCAATAGTCACGGCATCGGCAATAAAAAAGGGCGTCACGCCTTTAAACACATCCTGCACCGATAAATCATCGCGCACCCCAGCCACCACAAAACAATTGAGGCCAATGGGCGGCGTAATCAAACAAAACTCCGCCATTTTCACCACCAAAATACCGAACCAAATAGCACACATAGGCCCAGACATGCCAAACACGCTGTCCGCTGCACTCACATATTCGCCGCCGTTGAGGGCCATTACCGCGGGATATACCACGGGCAAGGTCAGCAATAACATGCCAATAGCATCCATAAACATGCCTAACACGGCATAAGCCAAGAGGATCAACACTAAGGTGAGCATCGGGCTTTGATCAAGGGAGGTAATCCAGTCGGAAAAAGCCGAGGGTAAACCGGCAAAACCTAAAAAGCGCACAAAAATCAGCACCCCCCAGATGATGGTAAAGATCATTACTGCCAGTTTAGCTGACTCTAATAAGGCTTCTTTAAGCGCCGACCAACGCATACCATTAAGCAAGGCAATACAAAACACCACAAAGGCACCTAATGCGCCACCTTCTGTGGGGGTGCCAATGGCGTCACCAAAGGGGTTGTAGACAAATAAGATAATGATTGCCACCACCGCCACGATCGGCAAGGCAGGAGGTAATGATTTAAAACGTTCGCCCCATGTATAACCCGACACAGACGGGCCAAATCCTGGTTTAACAACAGCGATGCCAATAATTAAGCCGGCATAAACTAATGCCGAAAAAGCACCAGGAACAAAACCGGCTAACAGTAACTTGCCCACATCCTGCTCCACAATGATGGCGTACACCACCAAAATAGCTGAAGGGGGTATTAACGAAGCCAAGGTACCGCCGGCAGCAACAACGCCCGCTGCAAAGCGCTTGTCATAACCCACTTTGAGCATTTCTGGAATGGCGATACGGGCAAACACGGCCGAAGTTGCAACAGAAGCACCCGACACCGCAGCAAAACCTGCTGTAGAGAATACCGTAGCTACGGCCATACCGCCGGGCAACCAACCTACCCAACGTTTTGCGGCTTCAAATAAGGCTTTGGTTAACCCTGCATGATAAGCAAGGTAACCTATTAATATAAAGGTAGGGATGAGAGAAAGTGCCTGGGCCGAGATTTTAGAATGGGGCACCTGTCCTGCGGTTTTAGTTGCCACTCCCAAAGCCCACCAAAAAGCACTAGGATCAAAGCCTTTTTTGGCCCAAAAAATCCATATCAAACCCACCATACCGGCCAAGGCTGCAGCAAAGGCAACCCGCATACCGATAATGACCATGACTAGCATGCCCAATGAAACAATAATACCAATTTCCATACTGGTCATGACGGTTGTATCTCATCATTAATGTATTCAGATTCTGCCGCGGCCTGAGTGGCAGCATCTAAAACTAAGGGTACTGCCACAGGCACTGTGGCGTTAGTGATAAAGGCGTGGGCAAAACCCCATAGTTGAATGACCATACGCAGGGCCAACACAGAAAATGCCAGTGGCACCATTAACTTGGCGGGCCAAAGAGGCAGCGCAATATCCATAGAACTATCACGACTCCACCAAGGCATGGAAGGGTCAAAACTACGAGAAAAGTGCGACCAAGAGCCCCAAATGAGCAATAGCATTAATACCAAAACGCATAAACTGGTGATCCATTCAAACAACCACAGAGCTCGGCCATGAAGCTGAGCCACCAGCATATCCATACGAATATGGCCACCGTTACGCTGTGTGTATGCTATACCCATAAACGCAATGAGGGGCATTGCTTGCTCTATCCAGTCCACATAGCCAGGTAAAGGCATGTTGAAAAAGTGTCTCCCAAAAACAGACACCACAGCTAATAACATAAGGCTAAATATGGCCAAACCACTAACCAATGCCAGAATTGATTCTAACTTGTGTAATTGCTGATCCACTCTACTTAAGCGTGAATCATTTTCAATCACTTGGCCTACACCCGCCATATTACCTCCGCGCCCATACCTGCCCTTTGAGACAGGTATGGGCTATTGGTGAAATTGCCTTATTTGGCAATGAGTCCTGTGACTAGATCGTACAATTCTTGCGCCGGCAAACCTTTAGCCGCAGTATCTTCTATCCAAGCTGCAGCTGCTGGACCCGCTACTTTAGTTTTAAAGGCGGCCAGTTCATCAGCGGTATACGAGATTAACTGAATGCCCTTAGCTTCTAACGTAGGTCCCCAGGCATCCATTGTCTTACCGTTGTAGGTTGCAATATAGTGATCTAACGCCGTATCAACAGACCCTAACAGGGCGTCACGATGAGCGTCTGATAAATCTGCGAGTGCATCAGTATTCACTACCACTGGGCAATTAACTGTGCCGGGATTGAGGTTGGTGGTCCACCACTTGCCAGTTTCCACGGTGCCATAAGACATATGCGCGTGGGGGGCAAAAGCAACCGCTTTAACCACACCATTGTCTAATGCCTGGCGTACTTCGGATGCCGACATAGACGTGGGTACCGCACCTACGGCGGCCATGGCCTTACCAATGCCGCCCGTAGCGCGCACACTTAAACCGGCAAAATCGTCCAAAGTTTTGGGGCCGTCGCCCACGCCCACTAGATTGTACTGAGGCAAGGGAGAAGGCATCAGTAAAGTCGCATTCCAACGGGATAAATCTTTTTGCACCGCTGGGTGCTGGTAAACCGCCTGAGAGATAGCGCGTTCTTGCTCAAGGGATTCAACGCCTAGGAAGGGTAGCTCAAGTACGGTGATCGATGGGTTCTTATCCCGGTGATAACCAGCGCAGAACTGGGCCATTTGGAAGGCACCAATAGCAATGCCATCTAAGTTTTCTTTGTTCTTAGATAAGCCACCATAAGATATATTGAGGGTGAATTCGCCATTGGTTTTGGCACTTACCAGCTCGGCCATCTTTTCTACGTGCTCGGTAAATGCACGCTTTTTGCCCCACAATGATACATCCCACTGCACAGCTAAGACTTCGCCAGAAACGGCCAAGGCTACGGCTGCACATAAACCTGTTTTAATTGCTCTATTAAACATAATAATTCCCGTTGGTTATTTTTGTAGCAATAGTCTACGTGGCCAATGGGGTTTTTGAATAGGAAGATAATCGCCAGCAACGGCTCGACGGACTTGCGGAAAACCGCCTGTTAGATGAAGTTGGACTTGTCCAAGTCCAACTTGACCATTTTTTCATTTAAAGTCCGTCGACCAATACCTAGGCTTTCGGCTACTAGGTCCATTTTACCTTGATGATCAATCAAACTCTGAGCGATAAGCGCTCGTTCAAAAGCCGCTACGGCAGGCCGTAGCATAGATTTATTCGCATTATTACGCGCCCCTGCCATCTGACTCATGGCCAAAGAGACAGAACTATCCCCTTGTTGGCAGCGCACCACACGGCGCTGGGCCAAGTGTTTAAGTTCCCTTACATTACCAGGCCATAAATGGGCCATAATACTACTAATATCATCCGCATCCAGTGGCACTAATGGAACATCGTAAAGACGGAAATAGTGTTCGCTAAAATAATTAAACAGCATGTAAATGTCGTCGCTAAAATCCCGTAACCGAGGCATGACAATAGCAAAATTATTCAACCGAAACGCTAAATCTTCTCGTAATTGCCCGCTAGACCTTTGCTGTTCAATGTTGCCATTGGTAGCTGACACAATGCGCACATTGGCACTTTTAACAACAATTGAGTCGGCCTGATGGTATTGCCCCGTGTCCACCACCCGCAGTAGCGCAGCCTGCTGATCATTAGACAAAGCACTGGGCTCATCCAAGAACAAGGTGCCCCCTTCAGCGGCGTGCAAATAGCAGGTTGCTTGGGTGGAAGAACCAAACATCATGACATCAAAATAATCGCTCGCCATGGCCGAGCAATCCACCGTAACAAAGGGCTGACTGGAGCGTTGCGATAAATTGTGCAAGGCCCGCGCAGCCAGTTCTTTGCCAGAACCCGTCTCGCCGTGAAGCATCACAGGTGCCATTAGTGGGGCAAACTGATGTATATCGCCCCTAACTTTTACCAACTCTGGGTTATTGCCTACGAGCAACTGATCTAGCCCAGACAAGGCCGCCAACTGAGCGTGTAATTGACGGTTTTGACGTTGTAAACGAAACTGCTTAGCGGCGTTTTGTGCCGCCATCAACAGCCGTTTTGGGTCAAATGGTTTTTCTAAAAAACTGTAGGCGCCCTGTTGCATGGCCTTCACAGCCATGGCCACATCCGCATGGGCTGAGACAAAGATAAAGGGTGGCGACAGTTCACTTAACAAAGCTTCTTCAAACAGCTGCAAACCACTAATACCAGGCATTTTAACGTCGCAAATGACTAAATCTGGATTGCTAGATATAATCTTTTTTACGCCATTAACGGCGTTGGCTAGGTGATTCACCTGCCACTTGGCCCGTTCAAATAGATGCACTAAAGACTGCCTTACTTCCGCATCATCATCGATAATCAAAACGCTAAAGGCTGAAAACATATTGTTCACTCAATCTCACTTCTTACTAGGAATGGTGACAACAAACTCAGCGCCACCGTAGATGCTTTTTTGCGCCCAAATTTGGCCCTGATGTTCGTTGATGATAGCCGCACTAATGGCCAAGCCTAGACCCATACCATTGGTACTGGCCTTGGTGGTATAAAAAGCTTCAAATAACTCTTCGGGGTCTTGATTGCCAAAACCAGGGCCATCATCGGCCACTCTCAACAACCAGCGGTCTTGATCCAAGTCTAAGCTAAGCCAAACATTACCGCCGCCATTGATCGCAGCAAAGGCGTTGATCAATAGGTTAACCACCACTTGTTCTAAGCGCAAGCTCTGCCCCATAACCTGGGCTACCATCTGCGAGTCCGGGTTCCAATGCAAATCCACCCTAGCATCAGCACACTGAGCCTGTGACAGCTTAATTGCATTATTGACCACTAAATTAAGCTCCACGGGGATAAATTTGGTTTCATCCGGCCGAGAAAAAAACCTCAATTGCGACGTGGTACTTTGCATACGCATGGCCACTGCATCTAAGTTTCCCAACAACTGAGCCATATCCTCGCCTTCAGGATCAATTTCAGCCGCCGCAAGGTAGTTTTTAAAGGCCGCCAACGGTTGGCCAAGTTCGTGTATCACCGCCGCTGATAATTGACCTAAGGCGGCCATTCGGCTCGCCTGCAGCAACTTTTTCTGGGCTAAAGAAAGTCGCCTTTCTGCCCGATGACGTTCCTTTATTTCGGCGCCTAAATTATCGTTCATAGTGACTAGTTGACGCCGATCTTGCTCACTTTTTGCGAGTGAATTTTTGATCACCCTAGACCTTACAGTGAGGGCCCAACTTAGTAATAGCAGCACTAATACGCTCACCACTAAAGCCACAAAGGCCGAATTTTTCTTTGCCCTAGCAGGATCCGACAACAGGTGTAATACCCAACCAGAATTGCCGATATCATGGGGGGTATACAGGTAGTCCTTACCTTCCACCGTGACCATTGACGGGTCCACGACTTGCCACGAAAAGTGTGGCAGTACTTTGCCGGCAAACTGTTTCTGTGCGCGAATTAAGGTCAACTGAGGCGCGCTCAAGGGCTCGATGGTTTGATACAACCATGAGCTGTTGTTAGACAAGATGATTACGCCACTGGCATTGGTAATAAAACCCAGGTCTTGAGAGGATTGCCACATTACCGACAAGGTAGCGGCATCAATTTTGGCCGCCAGAACACCAATAACAGCTCCTTTTTTACCGAGCACTGGGCTAGATATAAAATGACCCGGCAAACCTGTGGTGGCACCGACAGCAAAATAGGAGCCTTCATTACCTGCAAGAGCGGCCTTAAAATACGGCCTGAAAGCATAATTTTTGCCCATGAAAGACAAATTACGCGAATGTTGATAATTGGACGCAGCTCGCGTCACCCCTTCCGGATCCATAAGATAAATAGATTCCAGGCCAGAAGTCGTGGTATATCGCGCTAAACGTTGGTTAAGTTGATTTTTTATGTCTGGCTCCCCAGACAACACCCCAATAACACCAGGGTCTTCTGTTAGCACACTCAGTAACGGCTTATGCTGATTCAGCACACCGACTAAAAGGCTGCGAAAATGACTCGCTCGATCCTGGGTCCTTTGTTGCTCCGCTTGAATGAAGGTTTGATAGGACACTAGGTAACTCACGCTGGCTAATACAATAACCAGCCCACTCAACAATGCTAACCAGCGCCATTTTTGCAATTTAATAGCTACGCCGTCGCTGTTCAGCATGTTCACCCCAAAGCCAACCAAGCGGCCACGCCGATCATCATAGTACCGGCAATACGGTTCATGAGGCGCACGTTATCGCTTTTTTGCAATACCTTACTCAGGCTCTTACCGCCTAAGGCATAAACCAAAAGAGACAAGGCTTCGAGGGTCAAAATAACACTCAGCAGCGTAGCCATTTGTGTCGGCAAAGGTTGTGTGGCGTCAATAAAGGGCGGCAACAGGGCAATAAAAAATGCCCAGCCTTTTGGGTTGGCCACCGCGGTGATAAAACCTTGGCTGGCTAACTGCCAGCGGCCTGTGTCTTTAGGGCGACCGTTAAGGTCAATGGCCATTTTGCCCCGTGAACGCCACAGTTGAATACCGAGGTAAAGCAAGTAGCCACCGCCGGCAATCTTTAATACCACAAACAACTCCGGGTACTGCACAATCAGAGCAGCGACTCCAATGACTACCAGCACTGCCACCAACCCCACACCAAACAACTCGCCGAGCATCATCCATAGCGTACGACGTATACCCACCGTCATACCCAAAGTTAAGGATAAGGTCATACACATACCCGGCGTTACCGACACAAAAAAGAAGGTGGGAATCAATGCCAACAATAGGGCTGTGCTCATGGGTTACATCCGTTTAATCGCGTTAAGGTTGCGATAGTGCCGCCTCTGTAGAGCCGTGTCAATGCAAAGACAAGGCGGCTGAAATCAGTTACCATCGCCTGTCCCTATTGCAGCACCTTTAAAGGCCCTTCACATGCATCACATAAGCCAATTTTTCCGAGAATTATTTGACGAAATAGTGGCTGTGTCTTGGCCCCTATTTAAACTCATGGTGCCCGTAATTGTTATCGTTAAGATATTAGAAGAACTCGGTGGCGTAGCCCTTTTAGGCGAATTTTTGGGCCCATTAATGGCCCTGCTAGGGCTACCAGAAGGTATGGGCTTGGTATGGGCGGCCACCATCGCCACTAACATTTACGGCGGCATGATCGTGCTCTACTCGCTGCCGTTAGATACACCCCTATCCATCGCGCAGATGACTGTTTTGAGTGGCTTATTGCTCATGGCCCATGGCCTACCTATAGAAACCAAAATTGCTCAACTTGCGGGCATGAGAATGCGGGCGGCCATCGTTATACGTATGCTCGGCGCGTTTGCCCTTGGGGTTTTACCCCGACCTTACGAATGTTCTCAAAGTGCAAATGGGCCCAAGTTCGTTTTCGCTAATGCCCGGTTCGCAGTGGTCCCACATACGTTCCATGCCTTTTTGGCACACGCTAATGGTCCACTGCATGAGTTGTAATTCTGCTGTCGATTTAATAAGCCGGGCATGCTCCATGTACTTCATGCCGTATAGGGTTTCGATGCCGTGTTTATGTAGTTGAGCCATGCCTAACTCTTCACAAATATCCACTGCTAAACGTTTATTGCCACCGCCGTATTGTTTCATTAGTGAGGCTATGTCGTTACCCCAGCGTACGGCTTGTTCTGGTCCGCGTTCGCCAGCCGCAAAATAAGCCCATGCTATAGCGGGGCGAATTTCATTCACCGTAAGTTGGCCATTAGGTAAGCGTTTGTCATCATGTAAGTGGCCGCAATTATGGTAATCAAATAACAGCACAGGGCCGTCGGCAAAAATCAGCGCATAGCGCGATGGGTTGTGCATGGTCCACAACTGCATGTTAGAAGTATCAGTGGTATAACGTATGTTGCAGGGGTCGTATAACAAGGCAGCTGCAATGTTATTGTTGCGCAGTACCTGGCGTGTTCGCTCTAGGCGGTATGCTCGCGCCTGCCGTATGGTCTCTTCAGCAATGGGGTTTTTAAGGGCAACATCTGCCGCATTTTGGTTAAGGTAACGTTTTTTGTCGTCTATCACTTTGGTGGCCTGGTAAGGGTGTTTGTGTTTAATAGCATGACGTTATATTAAGGCAGCATACGTATTTTCTTTTTGTAGGCCAAGGGGAAGGCTATAGTATTGGCCTAATGTAGTAGTTTAATCAGCTATAGAATGGGTTAGCATCCAAAGTGTAATCATTTTCTGATAGTCGAGCGTTTCGTGAGCTACTCCAAAATATATCACCAGTCCATTCAGCACCCCACATTATTTTGGCAGCAACAAGCTGATGCTTTGCCTTGGTTTAAACCACCAACACAGGTGGTTGATACTAGCCAAGTACCCACTGGCCGATGGTTTGCCGACGGAGAAATGAATACCTGTTATATGGCCTTGGATTACCATGTGGCTAATGGCCGTGGCGATCAAGTGGCTATTTATTATGATTCGCCTGTCACCAACAGTAAATCTAACCTCACCTATGCCCAGCTATTGCAGCAAGTGTCAGTATTTGCGGGCGCTTTGCGTGATCAGGGTGTGAAACAAGGTGATCGGGTGGTTATTTATATGCCCATGGTGATGGAAGCGGCTATTGCCATGTTGGCTTGTGCACGTTTAGGTGCGGTGCATTCGGTGGTGTTTGGTGGCTTTGCAGCGGCCGAGCTTGCGGTACGTATTGACGACGCCAAGCCTGCTGCCATTATTAGTGCTTCTTGTGGCATTGAAGTGGCTAAGGTGATTGCCTACAAGCCATTGCTGGATGAAGCCTTGGATTTGGCGCAACATAAAGTGAACAGTGTAGTGGTGTTGCAACGCCCCCAGTTACAAGCCAATCTGCAACTTGGCCGAGACCATGATTGGCAGGCACTCATGGTTACAGCAACAGCAATAGAAGCTGTGCCTGTAAAGGCCACAGATCCTCTTTATATTCTTTACACTTCGGGCACCACAGGCAAGCCGAAAGGTATTGTTCGGGACAATGGTGGCCATGCCGTAGCGCTTAATTACACCATGCAGGCAGTCTATAACATGGGCCCAGGCGATGTGTTTTGGGCCGCCTCTGATGTTGGTTGGGTGGTTGGACACTCTTATATTGTTTATGGCCCTTTGCTGGCGGGCTGTACCAGCGTGCTGTATGAAGGCAAGCCTGTAATGACTCCAGATGCCGGCGCATTTTGGCGAGTGATTGAAGACTATAAAGTAAAAGCTATTTTTTCTGCGCCTACGGCTTTTAGGGCCATTAAAAAAGAAGACCCACAGGGTGATTTATTAGAGCACTATGATTTAAGTAGTTTAGACGCTGTGTTTATGGCTGGCGAGCGGTTAGATCCGCCTACGTACGAATGGGCTAAAGCTATCATTGGCAGGCCGGTGGTGGATCACTGGTGGCAAACAGAGACGGGGTGGTCTATTTGCGCAAACCCTACGGGTATTGAACACCTGCCGTGCAAACCCGGTTCTTCTACGGTACCTATGGTGGGCTACGATTTACGTGTTTTGTCTGACGAGGGTGAGCCACTGCCCGCTAATACCAAGGGTAATATTGTATTAAAGCTGCCTTTACCACCAGGATGCTTGGTGGGTATATGGGGAGATGAGGCCCGATTACATGATTCGTACCTAAAGGATTTTGCGGGCTATTACAGCTCTGGCGACGGCGGCTATTGTGATGACGATGGGTATGTATTTGTGATGGGCCGGTCTGATGATGTGATCAATATTGCGGGCCATCGTTTATCTACGGGAGAAATGGAAGAAGTGGTTGGTGGCCATGAAATGGTAGCAGAATGTGCAGTAGTGGGGGTGCAAGATGCCCTTAAAGGGCAGGTGCCTATGGCGTTGGTGATATTAAAATCTGGCGTGTTTAGTAGTGATGCCGCATTACATAAAGAGCTGGCGGCAAAGCTTAGGAAAATCATTGGGCCTATTGCGGTGCTGAAGTCTACCCATATTGTGCAAAGGCTGCCCAAAACACGCTCTGGAAAAATATTACGAAAAATTATTCGCAACATAGCCAATGGCGAAGACTATATTGTGCCATCCACCATTGATGACCCTGCAAGTTTGGAACAAATTGAAACGCTGGTTCGTCCAGGTAGTTTCAGCTAAAACCGCAACATAATTTTAATGATTTTATCAAATTGTTTGCCGTAAGGAGGGTATAACCTAGATGCGGCTGGATTACGGGCTTGCTTGAAAATGGGTCTTAATTTACTCATGGCTAAAAACCCCTCCATTGCGTGATACTGACCCATACCACTCTCACCCACGCCACCAAATGGCATGTCGTGTTGACCTACATGGAGTGTGGTGTCATTCAGGCATACACCGCCAGAGCGGGTTTTATTAATAACGTTAGTTTGGGTGGCCTTGTCATTACTAAATAAATACAATGCTAAAGGGCGATCTTGGTTATTAATATAGCTCAGTACTTCGTGCATATGCCGATATGTCACAATCGGTAATATAGGCCCAAATATTTCTTCACTCATCACTCTCATGTTTGGGGTTACACGAGTTAATAGTGTAGGTGGCAGTTTTCGGGTTGCACTATTTGCGATGCTGCCAGTCACTAAAGGAACTGCTGTGGCGCCTTTCTCTATGGCATCCGCTAAGGTGCTTTCAAGGCGCATAAAAGCACTATCATTAATGATGGATGTGTAATCTGCACTTTCTATATCTGGGTACCGGTTGTTTACAATGGTTTTTGCAGCGGCTATAAACTCGTCCACTTTGCTTTCGGGTATAAATAAGTAGTCTGGTGCTATGCAGGTTTGCCCGGCATTTAAACACTTGGAAAACAGCAAGCGCTCAGCTGCTTTAATAATGGGGTAATCTGGGGCAATGATGGTGGGGGACTTGCCACCAAGTTCAAGGGTTACTGGGGTTAAATTATCTGCTGCAGCACGCATGACTTGGCGACCAGTGTTTCCAGAACCGGTAAAAATTAAGTGGTCAAATGGCAAGGCAGAAAACTCTGAGCCTTTTGCACCATGCACAATAGTTAACATGTCGGCCGCAAAGTGTTGGGCAAATAATCCTTGTAATAGTTGGCTGAGATGGTAAGAATTGGCGGCCATTTTAATCATGCAGCGATTCCCCGCTGCTAGGGCGCTAATCAATGGGCTGATGCATAAAAACAGCGGGTAATTCCAGGGCACTACGATACCCACTACGCCTAATGGTTGGGGGATAACAGTATTGCGGGCACCAAAAAACCAAAAAGAGACGGACCGCTTTTGCGGACGCATCCATTTTTTTAATCGTTTGCGGGCATACTTAATGCCATCAATACATAAAAACAGTTCCGCCAAGCGGGTTTCTTGGTGGGCGCGGTTGCCAAAATCTTTAGAAATGGCTTCTACAATGGCTTGTTCATTGGAATGTAGTATAGACAGTAGCTTATTTAGGTTATCAATTCGTTGTGCTGCGCTGGGGATGCCTGAGTTAAAGTAAGCCTCTTGCTGGGCCTTAAGAATGCTGTTTAAATCGGCATTAGTCATGTTTGGTTGGGCGTTTGAGATAACCATATGATGGGAGCTTTATTCAGTTTAAAATAATGTATGGTATTAATAATAAGGCCTAGAATCTGTGTCTGCAATAACGTAACGCCACAGTCATAATAAGTGCAGTAGGGAAGCTACCCATGGAAAATGAAGCAATAGTAAGCCAAAAAAATAAAAAACTGGGCTTAGTTAAAGTGATGGTTGTCGTTGTCAGTATTATTTTGTTGATAGCAGTGTTGAGTAACCCAACCACTGATATTGTAGATTCACAGCGTTCAAATGAATTTGAAAAAGTAACTCAGCAGCCACCAAAAAGTAACTCGTTCAACCAGCGTTATAATCTCATAGAGCATGAGTTTGTGGTGAGTTTGGTCGGTGCTAAGCAATTTTGTGAATTCACCATGGGTTTTATGACGGCGGATGACCAGCGAATTGTAGATAATGTGTATCAACATGAACTAGTGATTCGCGCGGCCATCATTATGGAAGTGTCTTCCCTTAGTAGCAGCCAATTACAAACCCTAGACGACAAGCAGCGGCTTGCTGATAACATTAAAGCACGTATGAACCAAGTGCTGCTTGAGCATGGGGCTGCTGCTGGCATTGAGGAAGTATTTTTTACCCAGTTTATTATTCAATAGTCGTAGGCCTGTGGTTTGCGCTCTGTTAGTGTGGGCTAGTGTAAGGTTCGGGGGTATAATAATGCCATCTACACAGGCCACCTTAGGATTTCCCCATGAGTATTATTCGCCAAGACGATTTAATTGACAGTGTTTCAGACGCGCTACAGTTTATATCCTACTATCACCCTTTAGACTTTATACATGCAGTACATGAGGCCTATTTGCGGGAACAATCTCAAGCCGCCAAAGATGCCATGGCGCAAATCCTAATCAATTCACGTATGTGTGCGCAAGGTAAACGTCCCCTGTGCCAAGATACCGGCATTGTTACGGTGTTTGTAGAAGTGGGCATGGACGTGCAATGGGATGCGCAGTTAAGCCTTGAAGACATGATTAATGAAGGTGTTAGGCGCGCCTATTTACACCCAGATAACAAGCTGCGCGCCTCTATTTTGGCAGACCCAGCCGGCAGTCGCACCAACACTAAAGATAACACCCCTGCAGTCATCCACACGTCTATCGTTAAAGGTAATCGCGTAGATATTCAATTGGCCGCCAAAGGGGGTGGTTCGGAAAATAAGAGTAAAATGGTGATGCTTAACCCTTCCGACAGTATTGTTGATTGGGTACTCAAAACCGTACCCACCATGGGTGCAGGTTGGTGTCCTCCAGGTATGCTAGGTATCGGCATTGGTGGTACGGCCGAAAAGGCAGCGGTGATGGCTAAAAAGTCTTTAATGGACCCCGTGGATATTCATGACCTTCAAGCACGCGGCGCGAGTAATAGGGCAGAAGAGTTGCGCTTAGAATTGTTTGATGCCGTTAATGGCTTGGGTATTGGTGCCCAAGGTCTAGGTGGCTTAACCACTGTGTTAGATATTAAAGTGATGGATTATCCAACCCATGCGGCATCTTTACCCGTGTGTATGATTCCTAATTGCGCTGCGACACGCCACGCACATTTTGTATTGGACGGCACAGGCCCGAGTTTACAAACCCCACCCAGTTTAGATGATTATCCAGATATCGCATGGGACGCCGGTGAAGGTGCACGTAAGGTAAATTTGGACACCGTAACACCAGAAGATGTATTAACCTGGCAACCTGGTGAAACCCTGTTGCTGTCAGGAAAAATGTATACCGGACGTGATGCCGCCCATAAAAAAATGGTAGAGATGATGGCTCAAGGCGAACCATTGCCGGTGGATCTAAAAGGGCGCTTTATCTATTACGTAGGCCCTGTAGACCCGGTTAGAGACGAAGCTGTAGGCCCAGCTGGCCCAACAACTGCAACACGTATGGATAAATTTACCGGTGTTATGCTGGAAAATACGGGTTTATTAGGCATGATCGGTAAGGCCGAACGTGGTCAAGTGGCCATCGATGAAATTAAGAAACACAAGGCCGTGTATCTAATGGCCGTAGGTGGTGCTGCTTATCTTGTTTCTAAGGCCATTAAGAGCGCACAAGTGGTGGCTTTTGCAGAATTAGGTATGGAGGCAATCTATGAGTTCGACGTAGAAAACATGCCTGTTACAGTGGCCGTGGATTCAGGTGGAACCTCGGTACATCAAACGGGGCCGGCCCAGTGGTACGATATTATTCAAACGCGGCCGGTGAACTAAGGCCTGCCTTAATACGGACAGCGGCTGATGGTGGTTTATTGTTCATTGGGTCACATTGCAGATGTTAGCCAGGGCCGAGTTAGGGTAGAATGATTAAATTAATCACCATTTAAGTTGCCACTACTGATGCCCTTGTCGGCCCCTAGTTTACCCATCATTCCACAATTTGCTCAGCGCTATGGCTTAGAGCAAGCGCTGATGCTGGCTGTGGTAGCAGAATTAGTTGGTTCTTTGCAGGGCCATGTGGTGGTTGAAGAGCAGCGCTTATACAGCCGCGCTTTGTGTTTGTCGCGAGTCCAGCAAGGTCAGTTGTTATCGCAGTTGTCTAGCCTTGGGTTGCTTCAAGTTGCACCTGCAGGTGACGGGTTAGTGCGTATCAGCCTTGAGCTAATACAACCGAATGAAGCAGTTCCCCATGTTATTCAACCCGCTATCCAAAAATCTTCGATGAGCGGGTTTGGTGGTTGGCATCGTGCAGATGGCGAGGGCGACGAGCTTAGCCGTTTGTTTGCGGCTAAAGAGGCCCAGCAACAACACTTGTGCCATATGGATTTAGAATGGAAGCCATCGGCAAATATTGTTAAAGTTCTAGCCCAGCAACACCAAATTAGTGAAGCCTTTGCCATTGGTATAAAAGATGAGTTCGTGGTGTATTACATGGACAAAGGGCGGAAACAAACACCAGGCGGCTGGGATCAAAAGTTTTTAAAGTGGGTAAAGAAAGAACAGGTTCAGCAACAAACAGCTCAAGCCCGTGCCCAAAGACAAACTCAACAACAGACTCATTCATCCAATGAAGAAGCTAGATACGCTGCTAAAGAGCGCCGACGCAACATTACAGCAAACGTCCTCGACATCAATAATACCGACTGGTAAAACCGTTGCTGCACACAGCCCCAAAATAGACCAAAAAGTGAAGTCTTTGGTGAACATGCTGTTCGCCCGTTTTATGACGATCTACGGGCATAAGTTTAAAAGCGCGTTTGACGACGATAAAGAAATCATTATTGCGAAGCGTGAGTGGGCCTTGAGTTTAGCCGGTTACGAAGAAGATGTGTTGGTGTTGGCCATTGAGCAGGCTAAGCGCCAATATAGTTGGATGCCATCTATTGCTGAGTTTTTGCAGCTCATGGATCAAACCCAACAAAGCTTTGGGTTGGCACCCTCTGAACAGGCATACGCAGAGGCATGCCGTCACGCATCAGCACCAAGCCACCATCCATGGAGTCATGCGGCCGTTTACCATGCAGGGCGCACAACGGGTTGGTTCGAGTTAAAAAGCTTGCCAAGGCAAGCCACACAAAGCCGGTTTAACCAACATTATAAAACTTTATGTCAAAGGGTTTTAGCGGGTGAAGATTTAGATCAAGTTCAAACCAGTGCGTTACCTGCGCCTAATAATGACAATTTGTTTGAGTTGATAGACCTGTGGTCTAAGCAGGTTAATATGGAGCCAGAGCAGGCCCAAAGCGTATTGTATTTTTTGCACCTGCCAGAGCAAAGTCCACTAAGGCGGCGCTTAAGCCAGCGAGCTCACGCTAGCCACCCTGCTTTAACAATCCCCAATACCATTAGTGAATTGCGCAGTTTGGTTTAAACATCTGCCAGCTGACGTAAGTATTTAAACAGTTTTTTGGTGGCAGACTTGGCCTTAGCTTCCTGATTCAGACTTTGCGCCTGCTTCACCAAGTGGTTGATGTGCTGGCGATCGGCTTCGTGATGTAAGGCTACAATCTCGTTCAAAGTGTCTGGGTTATTGGCAATTAAGCCATCTCGCCAAGTTTCCAATTGGTGAAAAGTACGGCGATGTTCATCTGAACCCGAATCTAATACTGCTAAAGCTTTAGCAATAGATTCGGAATCTTCGTCGCGCATCACCTTACCAATGTATTGTAAATGACGGCGTTTAGCTTCGTTTTGATTAATACGACGAGACTCTTCAATGGCGGTCTGTAGTGTGTCGCTCATAGGGATTCGGGCCAGTTCCGATGGTTTTAGATCCACAAGCTTACTGCCTAATGCTTGTAGTGCTTCCATGGCACGCTTAATCTGCGTACGGCTAAGCTCTTCTTCAGCGGGGAGGTTCTGTTGCAGGGCTTCTAGTTCTGCTGCGGCTTTTCGGGCTTTGACTTTGCCCATAATAAATTCCTTACGCGTAAAATAATGTGGCGAGGCCTAAAAAGGCACAAAACCCGACCACATCAGTGATGGTGGTTAAAATAACGCCTCCAGCTAAAGCAGGATCAATGTTCATTGCTTTCAGGATGACGGGAAGGGAGGTGCCACAAATTGCAGCCACAACTAAATTGATGACCATGGCAATGGCTATAATAAGCCCTATGGTAAAGTCGGAGAACCACCAGCTGGCAATGCTAGCAACCACACTAGCCCAGATTAAGCCATTAATGGCGCCTACAATAATTTCTCGGTTAAGCAAATAACCAATGTTGCTGCGTTCTACGTGGCCTAGGGCTTGGCCTCGGATAACAATGGTTAATGCTTGGCTGCCGGCAATGCCACCCATACTCGCAACAATAGGCATAAGAATAGCAAGCGCTACCACTTGTTCTATAGTGTGCTGGAATAGGCCAATAACCGCAGAGGCTAACAGGGCAGTTAACAAGTTAATGCCTAGCCACAGTGCTCTTCGTTTGGATGTTTTAAACACGGGAGCAAAAGTGTCTTCGTCATCGTCTAGTCCAGCCATTCGCATGAGTGAGTGATCTGCTTCTTCACGGATAACGTCTACCACGTCGTCAATGGTGATACGGCCAACCAAACGGCCATCTTGGTTGACTACAGGGGCAGAAATCCAGTCATTACGCTCAAACAGGTTGGCTACGTCGGTTTCGTCTAAATCTGCGGGTATGGCTTCACGCTCGGTATCCATAACATCTAAAATGAGCGTATTTGGGTCACTCACCAGTAGGCTCGTTACTGGCAATAACCCGATGTAACGATCTTTCCTTGAAACCACAAATAAGTTGTCGGTGGCTTCTGGCATGCTGTCATGGCGGCGTAGGTAACGCAGCACAGCATCAATGGTGAGGTCGGGGCGGATGCTCACAACGTCTGTGTTCATAAGCCCGCCGGCCGTGTCTTCTGGATAAGACAACACTTGTTCTACACGGTCACGGTCTTGTTGGCCTAAGCTATTCAGTACTTCTTGCATTACCTTTTTGGGTAGCTGTTGCAAGATATCGGCAAAGTCATCGGTGTCGAGGTTTTCGGTGGCTTGGAGTAGCTCCTCGGTGTTCATTTGATTAACGAATTCGGCTTGAATGTCGTCACTCAAATGTTGCAACACCTCACCTTCCAGCTCTGGATCTACTAGGTTCCAGAGCACCTCGCGCTCTCGGGGTGGTGAGGACTCTAGTAAGTGCGCGGTATGGGCGGGTTTTAGGGTGTGGTTAAGCATGTGGCGCGCTTGAATAAAAGCACCACTGTCGAGGGCGTCGTTAAGTTCTTTAAGGCGGGATTTCATGACGTTGTTACCCTTATTCGCCTTCGTCAAAATAGTTATTCACTAATTCAAATACATCGTCGAAAGCCTCTTGGGCTCCATCACCACTGACTTTAAGATCTAACACGGTACCCTGTGATGCAGCTAGCAACATCACTGACATGATGCTTTTAGCATCTACCATTTTCCCATCGCTGCCTATTTCTATACTACATCCATGGCGACCAGCCACACCTACAAGCTTAGCTGCAGCGCGCGCGTGCAATCCAAGCTTATTAATGATTGTGATTTGCTGGTAGATCATGTAAAAAAACCTAACGGAAATGGCCTAATAAGGACTATCAATAGCGGCCATATAGCATACCCGTTTTGGGAGATTTAAGCGATAGCGATTTGGTACATGGCATTCGCGTCGGCCGCATTGCGCAGCTGCTCTCTATACTCCGGCTGGCCAAAACTGCCTGCAAGAGTGGCCAATATTTGTAGGTGTTCATCGGTCGCTTCTAATGGCACTAACAATACAAACAGTAAATCTACCGGTTGCTGATCAATTGCATCAAAATCTACCGCTGTGGATAGACGGATCAACGCACCGGTCACTTGGGTACAGCTGGATAAGCGACAGTGGGGGATCGCAATGCCGTCACCAAAGCCGGTGCTGCCTAGTTTTTCGCGGTTGATTAACGCATTAAAAACTTCTCTGCCGTTAAAATCTGGCATTTGTTCTGCAAGCCAGTGGCTAATGGATTCTAAGGTGCGTTTTTTGCTGACGCAATTAAGATCTGCCAGTGTTCGTGCTGGAGTAAGGATGTCGCTAATTTTCATAGTGGGTACTAGCCCTTTTAGGGATTATGCTCAGGCGAGCTGTTTGCGTTCATTGGATGGCGGAATATTCATGCTTTCACGGTATTTTGCTACGGTTCTGCGAGCCACCTTAATACCTTGCAACCCCAGCATGTTTGTTAATTTACTGTCACTCAAAGGCTTGCGTTTTAATTCTGCTGTGATCAACTTCTTAATCAGTGCTCTAATGGCCGTAGACGAACATTCGCCTCCGCTAGCTGTGGCCACATGGCTAGAAAAAAAATACTTTAGTTCAAAGATGCCCCTTGGCGTATGCATGTATTTTTGGGTGGTTACTCGTGAAATGGTGGACTCATGCATTTCTACATGTTCGGCTACTTCGGAAAGAACTAACGGTTTCATGGCTTCTTCGCCGTGGTCTAAAAAGCCTTGTTGGATTTCACAAATACGGCCAGCCACTTTAAGTAAGGTGTCATTGCGGCTTTCAAGACTTTTTATAAACCAGCGAGCTTCTTGCAGGTGGCTTTTAATATAGTTTTTATCGTTATTATTGGCGCTATTGCTTAGGTCTGCATATTGTTGATTGATGGTTATTTTTGGTGCTGAGTCTGGATTAAGTTCTACCCGCCATATGTTGTTAACTTTGCGTACCATAACGTCGGGAGTCACATAGTCTGTTTGGCTGGAAGCAATGATGGTTCCAGGTTCTGGTTGTAATTGAGTGATACGTTGCAGAATGTGTTGTAACTCATGCTCTGCATATCCGCAGCGGCGTTTTAAGGTGCTGTAATCGTGGGTGCCGAGTAAGTCCAAATATTTGTCTACCACTGTAATGGCGCCTTGGAGCCATGGGGTGTCTGGCGGCATGTGTTTTAGCTGTATTAGCAGGCAATCTCTCAAATCCAGTGCTGCAGAGCCAACAGGATCGAACTGTTGAATTAAAGTAAGCACCGCATGGGCTTCGTCTTCTTCAATTGGTTGTGCCATTTGCTGGGCTAAATTGCGATTAATGCCTTCGGTAATTTCTATCAAGTTTTGGCTAAGGTAACCTCTGTCGTCTACGGCATCTATGATGCTTGCGCCAATGAATTGGTCTAGGTCACTTAAGCGGCTAACGTTGAGCTGCCATGTTAAGTGTTCTTGTAGGGTAGGTTCGTGGCTGTTATATGTGTCGAAGTCGAAATCGTCACTAGGCCCCATGGCAGGTGTAGTGGAGTTTTGATAAATATCATCCCATACGCTGTCTGTGGCAAGTTCTACGGGAATTTCTTCGCTCCACTCACTGTCGGCTTTATGTTCGTCTGCAAGGTGCTCGGTAAGGGAATCGGTAAGCGAAACATCCTCGTCTGTTTGTGCAATTTTAGCATCGGCAAGGTCGAGCTCATCTTCAAGTTTAAGCAGGGGGTTGTTATCTAATGCTTGTTGGATTTCTTGTTGCAGGTCCAGCGTAGAAAGCTGCAATAAACGAATCGCTTGTTGTAACTGGGGTGTCATCACCAGTTGCTGATTCATTTTGAGCTGCAAAGATGCTTTCATAATTAGGCTAATTTATTGGTTTGTAAAAGTGGTGACTTAGCTACAATGTGAAATCGTCGCCTAAGTATACCTCTTTTACCTGTTGGTTCTTTAAGATGTCGTCGCTGCTGCCATGGGCCAAAATATAACCTTCACTGACAATATAGGCTAAGTCACAAATATCCAAGGTTTCGCGCACGTTATGGTCTGTAATCAACACGCCTATGCCCTTGTCACGTAGTTGTTGAATAATTTGCTTAATGTCTTTTACAGAAATAGGATCAACGCCAGCGAAGGGTTCGTCTAGCAGTATAAATTGTGGCTCGCTGGCCAGGGCACGAGCTATTTCAACACGGCGGCGCTCACCGCCCGACAAACTCATGCCTAGGCTGTTGCGAATATGGGTGATGTTAAACTCTATTAGTAGGCTTTCTAACTTCTTTGAACGCTGATTATTAGTCAATTGTTTCTGAGTTTGAAGAATAGCTAAAATATTTTGTGCCACGGTAAGCTTGCGAAACACAGAAGCTTCTTGGGGTAGGTAGCCAATGCCTTTACGGGCTCTGCCATGCATCGGTTGGTGTGAGATATCTTCTTGATTGATAAAAACTTGGCCGCGATCCGCTTTTACTAAGCCAACAATCATATAAAAACAGGTGGTTTTTCCGGCCCCGTTGGGGCCTAAAAGCCCCACCACTTGGCCAGCTTCTATACTGATATTAACGTCTTTTACTATGGCTCGCTTGCTATAAGATTTAGCAAGGTTGCGGGCTTCTAAGGTTGCCATTTGAGTCGTCTTATTTAACATGAAGTTATTGGGCTTTGGGCAGGAAAATCATATTCACTCGTTTGCCTTCTCCACCGGTGGCCTTGACGTTGTCTTTGGGCACGTCGAATAGGATTTTATTGCCGCTGAACTCATTGCCCCGCTGGATTAGCTTAGCCTGGCCTAGAAGTGTTAGAAATTCCGCATTAACGTTATAATCAATATTGCCAGCCCAAGCTTCCATTAAGTCGCTGCGGCCATCATTGGTAGGCTCGCTTTTTTGACGCATGTAGGCTAAACCATCGTGGTTGCCCTCTGTTGCAAATAACCTCTCAATACCGTCATCATTAAACGTGATTTTTATAGTGGAGGCCTCAATAATCATACTGCCTTGGGTAATAATCACATTGCCCGTATAAATTGAATATCCGTCTGCTTCGTTAAGCTCAGCGCGATCGGCAGCAATGTTTAATGGCTGTTTTCGGTCATTATCTAAGGCCCAAGTCAAAGGGCTTGCTAACAAAACTACAGTTAACGTGCAGCCTCTCAACAAAGCATGCCAAATAGTTAAGTGTGACGCGGTACCAGAGTATAGAGTGGGCATATAATTGTTAATTCCGTGGTGCAAGGTGAGTGCCTGTCACTTGATTCAAGAGCAGTAGTCGTTGGCTATCGAGTGTGAGCTGCATTCCCTTGCCCGTCAAGTGGCTATGTTTGCCAATTAATTGCACCCGGTCATCAGATTCGGCATAGTTTTGATTGGGGAATAACCTTAAGCTTTGGCTTTTAAGGCTCAGGGGGCGCAAAATGTCTGGGCCATTAGTCACTAACACATTACCCGAAAGGTTGATTTGTGCGCCTGAGTCTAAAATAAGGCCTTCTTCAGCTTTGCCGAACCAAGCACTACTGTCTTGTAGGTAGAGGTTAAATCGAGGGCGGATCATATCCGTAGTGCCAAACTCTCTAATATGAGTAAATCGCTCGGCACTGATGCTAGAACTTAATACGCCTTGATCATCGTATTGGCTGATAGTGGCATGTGTTAGATAGTAGTCTGGGATCCAGTTAGCTTCAGATTCTGCCACCTCTTGAGTAGTTTGTTGCCACCACCAAAACACCAAAAACACCAAACCCAAGGTGATTAAATTGATATAAAGCCAGCGGCCTTTAAATAATACCGCCATTAGGTGGACGAAGGCAGTTGTGTGTGAAGGTATGGCGCTAAAGCCGCTTGCCAGGTGCCTTGTGCTTGCATAATTAAGTCGCATACTTCGCGTACCGCACCTTGGCCACCGGAGCGCTGGGTAAGGTATTGGCTGTGCTGGGCCATAGTACTGGCGGCGTTGGGTACAGTAATGCCTAGCCCAACTTTAATGATGGCTGCTAAGTCGGGCAGGTCATCACCCATGTAGGCCATTTGCGACCAATCTAGCTTTAAATGTTGTGTGAGTTCGTGCAGAGCAGTGAGTTTATCTTCACGGCCCTGTAGTAATAATTCAATGCCTAGCTGTTGGGCACGTTGGGCTACAATGTTGGAGGTTCTTCCGGTAATAATCGCCACCTTTACGCCAGTAGACTGTAGCATTTTAATGCCATGGCCATCTAAGCTGTTGAAGGCTTTGATTTCTTCACCTTGGTTGCCGAAATAAAGTTGGCCATCGCTGAGAATACCATCCACATCCAGTGCTAGTATGCGTATTGGGAGTGCATATTCATTAAGGGCGGCATTTTTTTTAGTTTGAGAAGACATACTAAATTACCCCTGCTTTTAATAAGTCATGCATATTGATGGCCCCAACGGGCTGGTCATTGTGATTACATACAATCAGCGCGTTTATTTTATGTTGTTCCATGAGCTTAAGGGCTTGCGCTGCTAACATATCGGCTCGCGCACGAACGGGATCTCGAGTCATGAGTTCGTCAACCTGGCATTGGCGTAAGTCTTGGCTGTGATCCAAGCTGCGGCGTAAATCACCGTCTGTATAAATGCCCGTAAGCTTGCCTTGGGGATTAACCACGGCAGTCATTCCCATGCTTTTTTGAGTCATTTCCATTAATGCGTCGGCAAAGCTAGCGTCTTGAGTGACTTGAGGTAGCGCAGAGCCTGAGTGCATAATGTCACTCACTTTTAATAATAGTTTACGGCCCAAAGCGCCGCCAGGGTGTGAGAATGCAAAATCTTTGGCGTTAAACCCTTTGGCTTCTAATAAGGCAATGGCCAGGGCATCACCCATCACTAAGCTTGCCGTAGTGCTTGAGGTTGGGGCTAGGTTTAGGGGACAAGCTTCTGTGCTTACGTTTATGTTTAGGTGAACGTCTGCTGTAACTGCAAGAGTAGAATTTGCCACGCCGGTCATGGCGATAATGGGTGTGCCCAAGCGTTTGAGTATAGGCAGTAGTGTTACAATTTCGCTGGTGGTTCCAGAATAGGATAAGGCAAGCACTACATCGTTAGCGGTGATCATCCCCATATCCCCGTGGCTGGCTTCGCCTGGATGAACAAAAAAAGCGGGGGTGCCAGTGCTGGCCAAAGTGGCTGCAATTTTATTGGCAATATGGCCTGATTTTCCCATGCCAAGTAGCACTACACGGGCCGAGCAATCTATCAGCAACTGACAAGCTTGCTCGAAAGAGGCATCAATACGGGTGACCAGTTCGGCAATAGCTGCTTGCTCTAAGCCGATGGTGCGTAAAGCCGATTTTGCAAACGGCGTTACTTGAGTTTGGGTTGGGCTAATAGCGTTGTCGTTGCTCAACACGTCTCCTGAAGCATGTAATAATATTATGTCGCGTTAGTATAAAGTAAAAGCATATACATAACATAGATCAATAGCAGTAAGCCGCCAATTATACGGGTAATAGTACCGCCGCGACGGGCTTTAAAGCCTAACACAAGAATAAATAAGGTGAGTGCTAGCATTAAGCCATAATCACGCCATAGGGCATCGGCTTCTATCACTACTGGGCTAATAAGGGCGGGAATAGCCATGACGCCTAATAGATTAAAAATATTAGAACCAATAATATTGCCTAGGGCGATGCCATGTTGTCCTTTACGAGCACTCATAATAGAGGCAGCAAGTTCTGGTAGGCTGGTGCCAATGGCAATAATAGTGAGGCCAATAATCATATTGCTCACCCCAAGGGCAGTAGCGATGTAGACAGCGCCGCCTACTAGTATTCTGGAGCCAACGGCCAGCACCACTAAACCAACGATAAACCAGGTGATACCGGCTTTTAGGCTAAGGTCGGCCATAGGCTCGATCTGATCTTCGGGATGTTGTTGTTGATATCGTTTGAAAAGGTACAGGCACAACACTAACCCGAATAATAACAATAGGCTGTCTACAATATCCAGGTAATGATCTAGCATGATGATGCCGGCGCCAATGGTAGCAACGGTTAAAATGGGCAGTTCTGTGCGTACCAAGTTGCCGCGAAGGGGTATGGGTGCTACCAGAGCCGTTGCACCAAGCACTAAGGCGATATTAGCAATATTGGAACCAATGGCGTTGCCTATAGCAAGGCCAGGCGAACCCTCTAAGGCGGCCATAGTAGATACCAGCATTTCTGGCGCGGAGGTGCCGAAGGCCACTATGGTTAGACCAATCAGCATTGGCGACATGCCTAAATGCTTGGCTGTAGCGGAGGCACCATCAACAAAACGGTCAGCGCTCCAGATGAGTAAACCCAAACCAACAAGAACGGCGGCAATTGCAATGAACATATATATAAAATCTAACAAGAAGTGCTAATTAAACGTTGCTGGAAGGCCGAAATAGGCCAAAGCCACAGGTGAAGCGTAATGAAACCAAGAGTGGGTGCATTTTGCAAGTGTCTTTGCACATGAGCAAGTGAATGCTAAACTTGCAACACGATAACATAGGCGCTTAATCGGAACCCCTTATATGGCCACAGATGGCATTATTAAGATACAGAATCTTAGCTTTTTTCGCGGCGATCGGGCTATATTTAAAAACCTGAACTGCACTATAAAGGCTGGTAAAGTGACGGTTATAATGGGGCCTAGTGGCACCGGTAAAACGACGTTATTACGCTTAATTGGTGGGCAGCTTAAGCCTAGCCAAGGTAAAGTGCTGGTGTTTGATGAAGATATCGCACAGCTTAACCGTAAACAGATCAACCAATTACGTGCTCGTATGGGGGTGTTGTTTCAAAGCGGTGCGTTGTTTACAGACTTATCGGTGTTCGACAATGTAGCCTTTCCACTACGGGAACATATGCAGCTTAGTGATGATGAGCTGTATAATCGAGTGTTGCTAAAGCTAGAGGCTGTGGGGCTTAGAGGCGCGAGAGATCTTATGCCGTCGCACTTGTCGGGCGGCATGGCAAGGCGTGTGGCTTTGGCTCGAGCGGTGGCTTTGGAACCGGAAATTATATTATACGATGAGCCTTTTGCTGGGCAAGATCCGATTGCTATGGCCGTGTTACAGCGATTAATAAAAGATCTCAATACACAAATGAAACTAACCAGTGTGCTGGTGTCCCATGATATAGCAGAAGCCTTAGCTATTGCCGACGAAGTGATTTTGTTGGGTGAAGCTCAGGTGCTGGCTCAGGATACGCCTGCGGCTCTACGGGCGAGTAACGAACCTGCGGTACGACAGTTTATTCATGGCGAAGCCGACGGCGTGATCCCTTTCCACTTCCCGGCCCCCCCGCTTGAAGATGAACTACGAGGCCCACGTATACTGCTATGATCAATTTTATTTCTCTTGTTGGTGCAACGGTATTAAATAGGTTGGCGCAAATAGGCCAAGCTTTAGTGATGTTGCTGCAATCCATGTTAGTGATGCCCACTGCATCAAGTTTGTATCGATTGGTGCAACAGTTGTATGTAGTGGGCGTTCAATCCCTCATTATTATGTTGGTATCCGCATTATTCATTGGCATGGTTTTGGGCCTACAAGGCTACACCTTATTATCGGCCTACGGCTCGGAGCAAGCCGTTGGGCAGATGGTGGCTTTAACATTAGTTAGAGAGCTGTCACCGGTGGTGGCTGCTTTGTTGTTTGCTGGCCGTGCGGGCTCTGCCTTAACCGCTGAAATTGGTTTAATGAAGGCGACTGAGCAATTGGCGAGCCTAGAGATGTTTGGTATTGACCCGTTACATCGTATTGTAGCGCCTCGATTTTGGGCTGGCATAATATCATTGCCGTTGTTGGTGGCTATTTTTAGTTTGGTGGGTGTGTATGGCGGTCATTTAGTGGCGGTAGATTGGCTTGGCGTGTATAGCGGTTCCTATTGGGGCAACATGCAGCAAGCGGTTGATTTTAATGAAGATGTACTCAATGGAATGATCAAGGCTTTGGTGTTTGCTTTTTTGATCAGCTGGATCGCCTTGTATCAAGGATACTCTTGTATGCCAACATCCCAAGGGATTAGTGCCGCAACCACTCGTACTGTTGTGTATAGTTCCTTAGCTATTTTAGGGTTTGATTTTATTTTAACAGCGCTAATGTTTGGAGGCGCATCATGAACAAGAGATGGTTAGAACTAAGTGTAGGTTTTATGGTGGTGACAGGTGTAGGCGCCTTGGTGGCCTTAGCACTGCAGGTAAGCGGTGGTCATATGTCACGTAACGCCGAATATTATCCTATTAGTGCCTTATTTGAAAACGCAGCAGGCCTTGGGTCAAAGGCGAAAGTAACTATGGCGGGTGTCACTGTGGGTGAGGTTGTTGCCGTGGGTATAGACCCACGTTCTTTAATGGCGCAAGTACAGATGAAAATTCGTGGTGATGTGGATTTTTTATCCATTGATTCGAGCGCCAGCATTTTAACAGCAGGCTTGCTGGGCGAAAAATATGTTGGCCTTACCGTAGGCGCCGAAGAAGATGTATTGGTGGCGGGTGATGTGATTGAAGACACCCAGTCAGCTCTTGTTCTAGAGGAGCTTATAGGTCAGTTTTTACTCAATTTTGGCGACAGCAAGTAAGGGACGCAACATGATAGTTTTTACTAACGGCTTTAAACGGTTATTGTTGGGTATGTTGTTGGCTTTTTGCTCTTTTGTGGCTAACGCCGATGAATGGGATAAGGCAAGTGGGGTAGTTGAACAAAGCACCCAAGCCATGATCGACTTATTGAAGCAGAGCCGCTTAGAGGCTGAAAGAAAGAGTGAAATTGCAGGGCAACCGGTGGCCTTAGATGAACTTGAAATTCTTAAAGGAATGGAAGTTATATTGCAACCAGTGGTGGATTTCGACAGCATTGCCAAGGGCGTCATGGCCAAGTTTTATCGACGTGCATCGGAGCAACAAATAGAAAAATTCCGTATCGCTTTCAAGCGCTCATTATTGAATACTTATTCGCGGGCCGTAGTCGCTTTTAAGATCAATAAATTCCAGATACAGCCTAATGCCAGTCGTAGTATTAAGCCTGATCGACAAAAGGTATGGGTGAAAGTATATGCCAACGGTGCAGCTTACGACATTAACTACGCCATGAAAAAACGTGAACAGGGCTGGAAGGTGACCAACGTTACCCTTGATGGTATTAATTTGGGTTTGGCGTTTAGACAACAGTTTGCTAACGCAATGGCGCAAAACAAAGGCAATATGGACGATGTAATTGCATTTTGGATTAGCCCATCTTAAATGCGTTGAAACGCGCAGGGTGGTAGCGATAGCAATGAGTATTTTGCTACAATACAAGCCCATTCAGCCCATGGAGATTATCGTGGACTCAGCACAAGTTAAACAAATTATCGAACAGCAATTAGAAGGCACTCACGTCATTCCAAGTGGCGAAGGTTGTAGCTTTCAGGTGACCGTAATTGGCGACCTATTTGCAAATTTAACTCCTGTAAAAAAACAACAGTTAGTTTACGGTTGCCTTACTGATCAAATAGCGGATGGATCCATTCACGCCTTAGGTATTAAAGCCTATACGCCTGATCAATGGCAGCGCATCAGTGCTTAAGTAGGGTATCAAACAGGCACATAACAAGGTTATATAAATAGTCGGCGAATAATATTATGGATAAATTAAGCATTACTGGTGGTAACCGCCTAGACGGAGAAATTCGCATAGCTGGAGCAAAAAACGCAGCGTTGCCTATTTTGGCGTCTACCTTATTGGCTCAAGAACCAGTGACTATTTGTAACTTACCTCACTTGCATGATGTCACCACCATGATCGAATTGTTGGGCAGGATGGGGGTTTCTCTATTGGTGGGTGATAAGTTGAGTGTGGAAATAGATGCCACTGCATTAGATCATTGTATTGCCCCCTATGACTTAGTTAAAACTATGCGTGCCTCTATTTTGGTATTGGGACCCTTAGTCGCTCGTTTTGGTGAGGCCGAAGTGTCTTTGCCCGGTGGTTGCGCTATCGGTAGTCGTCCGGTAGATCTACACATTCGTGGTTTAGAAGCGATGGGCGCTACTATTACAGTGGAAGACGGTTATATTCGTGCCAAGGCTGATCGGCTTAAAGGTGCACACATATTCTTTGACACTGTGACGGTAACGGGTACGGAAAATATTCTCATGGCGGCCACTCTAGCCGATGGAGAAACCGTATTAGACAACGCTGCACGTGAACCAGAAGTGGTGGATTTGGCCGAGTGTTTAATTGCTATGGGGGCTAAGATAACAGGCCATGGCACTGACACCATTCGCATCCAAGGTGTAGAAAAACTTCATGGCTGCCACTACAACGTGTTACCAGATCGCATTGAAACTGGCACTTATCTTGTGGCCGCTGCAGTTACTGGTGGGCGTATCAAAGTGAAGGATACGAGGCCTAATATTTTGGAAGCGGTATTGTCTAAGCTAGAAGAAGCAGGGGCAGAGATCACTACCGGTGAAAATTGGATTACCCTTGATATGCACGGTAAAAGGCCGAAAGCGGTGAGCCTAAAAACGGCCCCTTACCCAGCATTTCCTACAGATATGCAAGCCCAGTTCTCGGCACTTAATGCCGTAGCAGAAGGTAGCGGCCGGATTACTGAAACCATTTTTGAAAACCGTTTTATGCACATTGATGAAATGGCGCGAATGGGCGCTCAAGTTGTTGTGGAAGGTAATACTGTGATTCAGCAGGGTGTTGAGCAGCTAAAGGCGGCGCCAGTGATGGCTACGGATCTAAGAGCTTCCGCCAGCTTAGTGATTGCAGCCCTTGTAGCTGAGGGCGAAACGGTAATTGACCGCATTTACCATATAGATCGTGGCTATGACTGCATTGAAGAAAAAATGGGCGCATTAGGCGCTACCATCAAGCGCGTACCGTAACTGAGAAATTACCATCATGCCCAATAGCCTAACTATTGCATTGTCTAAAGGCCGGATTTTAAAAGAAACTTTGCCCCTTTTTGCTAGTGCGGGTATCGAACCCTTAGAAGACGTTTATACCAGCCGTAAGCTAGTGTTTGAAACCACCCAAGCTGGGGTGAGGTTTTTAATCATTCGCGCTACAGATGTTCCTACTTACGTATCTTATGGGGCCGCCGATATGGGTGTGGCGGGTAAGGATGTATTACTAGAACATGGCGGCAGTGGTTTGTATGAACCCTTAGATTTGCAGATTTCAAAGTGTCGTTTAATGACATGCGCACCTATGGGTGCTGCACCTGCAGGCAGGCGCTTAAGAGTGGCTTCAAAATTTGTAAACATCACCAAAGCTTATTTTGCCGAACAAGGTCAGCAAGTGGACATCATCAAACTTTATGGTGCGATGGAGTTGGCGCCGATATTGGGTTTGGCGGATCAGATAGTGGATATTGTAGATACGGGTAATACTCTTCGAGCCAATGGCTTAGAACCCCTTGAAGAAATTGCTACGATCAGCAGCCGTTTGGTGGTTAGTGAAGCATCAATGAAGCTTAAACATGGCCGTATTGGCCCTCTCATTGAGCAGTTGTCGGCGGCGGTAAATGCCGCACAGGGACATTAATATGCAAAGGCTCAAAGTTAATCGTCTCGACACACAGCAAGTTAATTTTAAGGCTAAACTTAGCGCGCTGCTGGCATGGGAAAGTGTATCTGATCAGCGCGTTCAGCAGACTGTAGCAGACATTATTGAGCGCGTAAGAGTACAGGGTGACACTGCATTGTTGCAGTTTACTAACCAACTAGACCGTACTCCCTTTAAAACCACAGCCGAACTTGAAATTCCGCATCAGAAGCTAATCCAGGCGCTAGCCGATATAAGTAACGAAGAACGCAAAGCACTTGAGCAAGCTGCGGATCGTATACGGTCTTATCACCAACATCAAAAACAAGATTCATGGCGTTATACCGAAGCAGACGGCACGCTTCTTGGCCAACAAGTGACCGCTATGGACCGTGTGGGCATTTATGTTCCAGGTGGTAAAGCGAGCTATCCCTCATCGGTACTGATGAATGCGATTCCTGCCAAGGTGGCTGGGGTGAAAGAAATTATCATGACCGTACCTTTGCCTAATGGCAAAGTTAATCCGTTAGTATTGGCAGCAGCAGCGATCGCTGGTGTTGATCGTGTGTTTGCCATTGGCGGCGCCCAAGCGATTGCAGCGTTAGCCCACGGCACCCAGATGGTGCCAAAGGTCGACAAAATAGTGGGCCCCGGTAATATTTATGTAGCCACTGCTAAGCGAGCGGTGTTCGGTATTTGCGGCATTGACATGATTGCCGGCCCTTCGGAAATTTTAGTGATTTGTGACGGCCAAACTAACCCTGATTGGGTAGCTATGGATTTATTTTCACAGGCCGAGCATGATGAACAAGCACAGTCTATTTTGTTGTGTCCAGATAAAAACTACTTGGATCAGGTTGAAGAAAGTTTTAAAGCCTTGTTACCCACTATGGAGCGTGGCAGCATTATTAAAACCTCCCTTGAAGAGCGAGGTGCTTTAATCCTCGTGGAGAACATGCAAGAAGCTATTAATATCGTTAATCGTATAGCACCTGAGCATTTAGAGTTATCCGTAGCAGATCCAGAAGCCATGTTGCCTAAAATTCGTCATGCTGGAGCGATTTTTATGGGCCGCCATACAGCTGAAGCTTTAGGTGATTATTGTGCCGGGCCTAATCATGTCTTGCCTACATCAGGCACGGCGCGTTTTTCTTCACCGCTTGGCGTGTATGATTTCCAAAAGCGCTCATCTGTGATTATGTTTTCGCAGCAGGGTGCTAGTGACATGGGTAAAATCGCCTCGGTTTTGGCTAGAGGCGAAGGCCTAACGGCCCATGCGCGTTCTGCTGAATACCGTGTTCTCGACTAATTTAGGCCTTGGTGGCCACGATTGTGGCTCGCAATGGAGCGGGATGTCCTTCTGCAGAAAGGCTAGGGTCGTTGGGGTCTAAGAAATCTGCTAGGGAGTGGAAGGTCATCCACTGGGTTGCCCTTTGTTCTTGCGTAGTGGTTTGATTCACATCCACCGTGCGCACATCTAACAAGCCTATTTTGCGCAACATGTTCTCGAGTGCTTTGGTGCTAGGCAAAAACCATACGTTAGACATTTTGGCATAGCGATCTTGCGGCACCAAAATGGTATCAATACCTCCAGGCACTACTAAAGTTTCTAGCACTAATTCACCGCCAGGACGCAGGTAAGATAAAAGCTCCTGAATGTGATCTATGGGCGAGCGTCGGTGGTAAAGCACACCTAAACAAAACACCGTGTCAAAACTACCGAAAGCAGGCAAGTGTTCACTACGCAAAGGCAGTAAATGAGCACCGTTGGTGGGTAATAGTCGTTGAGCTGCGTGGAATTGGTAGAGGAAAATCCGCGTAGGATCAATGCCCAAAGCCAAGCTCGCCCCAGCACCCAACATGCGGTATAAAAAATAACCATTGCCAGTGCCAATATCCAACACTTGCCGCCCTTCCAAAGGGCTAATATGGGGCGCAATACGTTGCCACTTCCAGTCTGAGCGCCACTCTGTATCGATATCTACGCCGAGTAAATTCCACGGTCCTTTGCGCCATGGCATGAAAGCTTGAAGTTGTGCAGTATAAGCTTCTGTGTCAAGTTCTAGAGCCTCTGGCTTTGCCACCCTAATGCTGTGATCTTGAAAACTATACTCAGTGCTGTCCAGTGCAGGCATGGCATCCAGTGCCGCATCCCATTCCCCCGATCTGCCATGGATTTTTTGTTCATAGTGTACCGTTAGAGCTTGCCTTAATTGTGGGTGAAATTGCTCAAGATGGGTGTCTTTGGTGTGTTCAAAAAAGGCTTCTAAATTAATGCCCATGGGGATCTCGTGTAGCTAAAGAGTTATTTAAAAGCGAGTAAAGCGCAAAAGTTAAAACACTGCATACAGGTTTCAACCCGATTAAATCCGGCGTCCAATAAGCGCTGGCGATGTTGTTCTAATGTGTTTGGTACTAACACGTTTTCTAGGGCCGCGCGTTTTTGGGCGATCTCGAGATCACTGTAACCTTGGTGGCGTTTGAAGTCGTGGTATAGGTCTACCTGTAATTCTTGCTGTTTGGGGTCGTTAAAACATACCTTTTCTGCCAATAATAACACGCCTCCTGGGCGTATGCCGTCGGCGATATTTTTAAGAATGCTGGGCCTTTGGGTATCTTCAATAAACTGCAAAGTGAAATTCAAAATCACCATCGACGCGTTCTCTATGACCGTGTCTTGTATGTTTTGTTGGCGTATTTCATAGCTCGCTTGGCTATGGTCGCGGGCCATGTTGTGTTCGCAGCGGCTCACCATAGCGGGGGAATTATCAACCCCAATGACATGTGCAAGTGCAGGTAAGTTTTGACGTAATCTGAGGGTCATGGTGCCAAGAGAGCACCCTAAATCGTAACAGTTGCTTTGTGACTGCCCATACCGCGCTGCTAATAAGCCAATTACGTCTAATAAGAAGTTATAACCGGGCACGGAGCGCTGAATCATATTGTCGAAAACATCTGCTACTTGAGCATTAAATTCAAACGGGGCGGATTCTTTAAGCGGTTTAGAGAAAATAGTATCACGCATAGGTTGTTTTTTTTAAGCTCATAATAAACCGGTTACTTGGCCGTAGGTCGGGTGCCCAAAGTGGCTATCAAAGTGTGAGTTTGGTTGTCTCGACGCAGGGTGATTTCTAGTTTGCTGCCGGGGCGCAAATTGGTGACATAGTCTAAAGACTGGTTCCAGTTATCAACTAAAACACCGTCGAAATGAGTAATGAGATCGCCGGGCTTTAGGCCTGAAAGGTGGGCTGGGCTGTTGGCGTATACGCCGGATAGTAAGATGCCAATGTCTTGTTCAGAATCAAATACATGTTGGTTGAATTGGCGTTTTTCAACGTTAAAGTCAATACCTAGCCAGCCCCGAACAACCCGACCTTTTTCAACTAAACTATGCAATACATGAGAGGCAATGTTGATGGGGATGGCTAGGCCAACACCTTGGCTGCGTGCACTTGAAGAAGAGGTGTAAAAATGAGCACTATTAATGCCTACTAATTCTCCTTGTGTATTGATTAATGCACCACCGGAATTGCCTTGGTTAATGGCGGCATCGGTTTGAATGAAACTTTCAAAGGTATTAAGTCCTAAGCGATTACGCCCCTTGCCACTAATAATGCCCATGGATACAGATTGGCCTAAACCGTGGGGGTTGCCGATAGCAAACACCAGGTCACCTACACGTGAGTCTAAATTATCAGGGACTTTCGCTGGGATGAGGTTGTCGAGTTCTATTTTAATGACGGCCAAATCGGTGGCGGGGTCCACACCGACCAGTGTTGCTGAAGCAGAACGGCCGTCCGATAAGCCAACTTGAATGCGTTCGGCATTTTCAATGACATGATTGTTAGTCAGTATATGGCCTTCTAAGCTGGCAATAACTCCCGAGCCTAAGTGCACCTCCCCCCCGCTGACTTCTAATAACTGGCCTTCAAGGAGTTTTGCGTAGTGGGGATCTTGCAATAGTGCTGTACTGGTTGAAGACGTGGCTCTTTGTGTATAGATGCGCACCACAGAAGGCATGGTATCCTGCAGTAGGTCAGCGTAACTGTTGGGCGGAGTAGCGTAAGTGCCTTGGTTTTGTGTAGACCAAAGCGGGATGCCTGTCTGTTGAGAGAGCCATTGCGGGGCAGCAAAAATCAGCGCAATGGCTAATGCTATGCCGGCTAGGGCGAAACGTAATAAATATTTGATAAGTGAGCGTGTCATGTTATTAACGTGCCATTTATTACGTAAAAAAAGGTTGCTGGATACCTGTCTGTCCTGCTTCTGTATAGTGTAAACTTTGAGGCAGTTAAAGGCAAAGAACACAAGAGAAATTTACATGTCTATTAAGCGTCAAGAGTTAGTTTCGTATTTAGATGCGCTGTTACAGCCTGCTCAATTTCAAGACTATGCACCTAATGGATTACAGGTTGAGGGTGCAGAATCTATTAAACGAGTGGTCACCGGAGTTACTGCAAGCCAAGCTTTAATCGATGAGGCGATTGAACGTGGCGCTAATGCTTTGTTGGTGCACCATGGCTATTTTTGGCGCAATGAAAGCAGCCCTCTAGTCGGTATTAAAAAACACCGCATCAAGGCCTTAATGGACAATGACATCAATTTAATTGCTTATCATTTACCCTTGGATTGTCACTCTGAGCTAGGCAATAATGCCCAGTTAGGTATGTTGATGGGCTGGCACTCCGAGGCGCATATGCAGTCTAGTGGGGTGACTGGTTTAGGTTTGTACGCCACGCTAGAAAAGGCATGTTCGGGTGTTGAGATACAGCATCAATTATTCAGCGTGTTGGGGCGAGAAGCAGTACACATTGATATCCCGTCCAAGCCTATTAAGCGCATTGGTTGGTGTACCGGCGGTGCCCAAGGCATGATTGAGCAAGCAGCTGCTTTGGGGCTGGATGCCTATGTATCAGGAGAGATTTCCGAAGCGACGGTGCATATTGCCCGTGAAAATGGTGTGCATTATTTCGCCGCAGGGCATCATGCAACAGAACGTTATGGCGCCAAAGCTCTAGCTGCACATTTGCAGGCAAAGCTAGGCCTAGCGTGCGAGTTTGTAGATATCGACAACCCAGCCTAGAGTGCTATTTATTTACACTGGGGGTGATGGGAATATCGTAAGCTGGCGGAGTGATGGTGTCGGGTTTGTTCTTAAGGCCGTAACGCTCATCTAAAGTGCCGTGTTCTGGGTTGGTGTTGCTGGGCGCATAGTCCATAGGCGGGCGTATAGACGTGGCTGGTTCAGCCTGATGTTCTATGGCGGTTTCGTTGGGGCCGGCAATGGTTTCTATACTGCTGGCGGTGTCGGGATCATCACAAAGGCTTTGTGCGCCTTTGGCGAGTTGATCGTGCACATTCCTATAGCTGTCGGTCAGTTGATTAACCGCAGCAGCAGTGTCCGCAAAGTGCAAGTTAACCCGCTCTTTGTATTCGGCCATTTCGGTATAGGCTGTTTGCAGTTGGTCGTTAAGCTGGTTTTGGCGTTTTAGGTCGGTATTGTTATTTCGTCCTAGTAAAAAGCCTATGCCTAAGCCCAATAGAAGTAATATCAACCAAAAAAACCAATCGTTGCTGAGTAAATCCACCCACAGCTCCTTTCAATAAAGTGTCTCAGAAGCTAGTATTGTAATGGAATTAATTCATTAGTACATCTGAAGATAGTGCTCTAGGCAACTTTAATTAACCA
>JAQRMV010000002.1:63813-80068 GCA_028598985.1 Gammaproteobacteria bacterium | reverse complement strand
GACCGTCAAACAAAAATACGCCATGTTTTTACTTACATAAACCCATCTAAATCCATGGCAAGGCCTTATTTTCCTCATTAGGTGCGCACTTTACCATGTCAGACAAAAACGACATCATTTACAAAAACCCGAGCTGGTTACAACGAAATGTTAAAATGATTTACATTTTAGCTTTATTGTTAACAATTCCAAGCTGGGTTTGGCTGAGCTGGATCACCCTCAACGAGCAAGCCCAAGAGGACTTACAGGAACAGGTTTACGATGACCTTTCGCTTTTTGCCGACAGCCTTAATAGCGAGTTAGAGAAGTACCGTTTTATCCCCAAGATGCTTATGCTCGACGCCAGCCTTGTGCATCAGGTCATCAATGACACGAGCCCTGCTGAAATAAACCAAACCAATCAACATCTTCAACACATTCGCCAAACTACAAATGCCGACGAGGTATTTATTATCAATGCCAAAGGCACCACCATTGCCTCCACTAAGTTAAATAATATTGGCAACCGTTATCTCCACAGCCCATTTTATAACACCGCCCGAGCCGGCGGATCAGGCGGATTTTTCACCCTGGGGTTACATGCGGGTATTCGGGGCTACTATTTTAGTGAGCCATTGTTCGACCCTGACACCGATGAGGTGGTTGGCGTTATTGTAGTGAAGGTGAACATGGCTCGTTTAGAGCGCGGCTGGTTAAATAAAGCCACCCCCATGTTGATTACCGACGAGTATGGTGTGGTTATTGCTTCCAGTACTCCCAGCTGGCTATTCACAGCCCGGGCTCCATTAACGGCCTTTCAAAAACAACAAATACGAGCCAGCAGCAAGTACCCCACGGTGTCTTTCCCTGTGCTACAAACCCAATTACATAAAAGTACGCCCTATGGCCAAATTGTTAGCCTACCCAAACCCGGTTTTAAGCGCGTATTAGAAGTTACCCAAACTATCGCTGATCTGAACTGGACAATTTATGGCCACGGCAATTTAATAGCGGCTAAACAAAGTGTATACCAAGGCGTTGCTATTTCTTCGCTACTTTGGGCCTTGCTACTAAGCTTAGCCTACGTGGTGACCCAAAGGCGCTTACAGTTGTTGGAAACCTTGCATCGCCGCGAAATAAACCAAAACCGTCTACAACAAGCCAAAGATCAATTGGAAACCCGTGTTGCGGAGCGTACTCAGGCACTAAAATCCAGTAATGACGAATTAAAACAGACCCAGCAAGAACTCATTCATGCCGCCAAACTGGCCACCTTAGGCCAGTTAGCCACCAGCGTTACCCATGAGATCAATCAGCCTCTCACCGCTATTCTAGCCTCTGCAGAAAACGCCGAGCAATGGCTAGAAAAAGCACAGACTAATAAGGCCTTAGACAAAATTATACAAATAAAATCTTTGGCCTTAAAAATGGGGCTCATTACCTCACATTTAAAAACCTTTGGTCGTAAAACGGACGATAAAAACGAGTGGGTATGCCCTCAAGTTGCCGTAAATAATGCCTTAGCTCTGCTTCAGCCACGGATTACCCAAGAGCGCGTTGAAACAGTAATAGAAGACATGTCCACTATAGAGGTGATGGCTAACGATGTACGGTTGGAGCAGGTGTTTATTAACCTGTTCACCAATGCTTTAGACGCCATGCAAGGCAGGGATTGTAAACGCCTGACCATGCACTTCACTAATAACGTTCATAATGATTTAAAACAGGTTACTATTTATGTCACTGATACAGGGGTTGGCATAGATAGTGAGCACTTACATCATTTGTTTGATCCGTTTTTTAGCACCAAAGATGTGGGTGTAGGGCTAGGTTTAGGCTTAACAATTTCGTACAGTATTATAAAAACCATGGGCGGCGAACTGAGCGCCCAAAACTCTTCTGACGGCGCTGCATTTGTTATTCAACTGCAAGCCAGAGAGCTATGTTAGAGAAATATATATGACACAACCCCCCATTTGCGTGGTGGATGACCATGAAGAAATACGTAACGCCTTGGTTGAAATGCTGGAGTTGGCAGATTATACGGTGGCTGCGTTTAGCAATGCCCAAGCTGCGTTATTGACCCTTAGTGAACATTGGCAGGGCATTGTTATTAGTGATATTCGCATGCCAGAAATGGACGGCTTCGAGTTATTGGCCGCACTGCAGGCATTGGATGCAGACTTACCTGTTATTCTTATCACTGGCCACGGGGACATACAAATGGCCTTAGGGGCGATCCGTAGTGGTGCTTATGACTTTATTGAAAAACCTTTTCGTAGAGATCACCTACTGGAGGTGGTGAGACGAGGCCTAGACAAGCGCCAATTGATATTGGAAAACCGTCGTTTAAAGCACGCTATCGAGGCGCAAGGAAATGACGTTATTATTGGCCAATCGCCGGCCATTACAGCTCTTAAAGAAAAAATAGTCCGCTTGGCTCAAGCTGATGTTAATACTCTTATTTGCGGAGAAACAGGTACCGGTAAAGAACTCGCTGCCCGTCGTTTGCACGAGCAAAGCGAGCGCCGAGAAGGCCCCTTCGTTGCTATTAACTGCGCCGCATTGCCTGAATCCATGATGGAGGCCGAGCTATTTGGCCATGAGGCCGGCGCCTTTACCGATGCCAAAAAAGCCCGTATTGGCAAATTTGAGTACGCGCACCTTGGCACCATTTTTCTCGATGAGGTTGAAAGCATTCCCCTTTCCCTAGCGGTGAAAATATTACGGGTGTTGCAAGAAAGGCAAGTGGAGCGATTGGGCTCTAACCAAGCCATTGATATAGATATACGGGTGGTGGCCGCCACCAAGACAGACCTTAAAGTGCTTGCCGAAGAAGGTGCTTTTAGAGAGGATTTATACTACCGCCTTAACGTGGTGGAATTACACCTACCGCCTCTACGCCAGCGAGAGCAAGACATTGTGCTGCTATTTCGTTATTTTGTAGACCAAGCCAGTAATCGGTTTAATATTCCAGCACCAGACATTTCACTGCATGTGATTGACACCTTGATGCAGCATAAGTGGCCTGGCAACGTACGCGAGCTCATTAATGTAGCAGAACGCTTCGTGCTCACCGACACCCTTATTGATCAACACACCCTTGCCAATTGGCAATCTGCCCCTAGCTTAAGCAGCTTGCCTAATCGTATTGAACAGTATGAAAAGCGCCTAATAGAGGAAGCCCTGTCTCAGGCCCAAGGGTCTATAAAACGAACCTATGAGGGGTTAGGCATCGCTCGTAAAACCTTATACGACAAGCTGGCTAAGTACGGCATTGATCGACATCGCTTTATGGATGATTAGCGAGCATGGCATTTAAGTAAAAGTGTGTGGATTCCCGCACATCGACGTGTGTTTTTGTATAACTCGCCCTACACACGCCCTATCGGATATATAATAAATTGTTGTTTATCAATAAGTTAAAACTTGGCACGGCAGTTGCTATGTATATGTTAGTAGTTCAACTACGGAATCACTAATAATTGTAATAACGAGGTTCATTATGAAATTTTTTCTAAAAACTGCATTAGCAGGCGCAATGGCTGTGGCTCTTGTGGCTCTTGTGGCTCTTGTGGCTACGCCCACTCAAGCCAGCGACGTTTGCCAGGATGGCGAAATTGTTATTAAGTTCAGCCATGTAACTAACACCGACAAACACCCTAAAGGCATTGCGGCCACAGCTTTTGCAGAACGTGTAAACAGCGAGATGAATGGCAAGGTATGTTTAGAAGTGTACCCTAATTCAACTTTATACGGCGATGGCAAGGTTCTAGAAGCCATGCTTTTAGGTGATGTTCAAATGGCAGCGCCTTCTTTGTCTAAGTTCGAAAAATACACCAAGCAATACCGCTTATTTGATTTGCCTTTCATGTTTAAAAACATGGACGCTATAGACGCATTCCAATCTTCCGAATCGGGTCAAGCCATGAAGTCGGCCATGGTTAAACGTGGCATTCGAGGCCTAGAATTCTGGCACAATGGCTTAAAACAGTTATCGGCGACCAAGCCCCTGTTAAAGCCCTCTGACGCTGCCGGCATGAAGTTCCGTGTTATGGCATCGGATGTACTTGTGGCTCAGTTTAAAGCCCTTGATGCAGTTCCCCAGAAGATGGCCTTTAGTGAAGTATACCAAGGCCTGCAATCTGGAACCATTCAAGGCCAAGAAAATACTTACTCCAACATTTACGGTAAAAAATTCTTCGAAGTACAAGACAGCATCACGGAATCTAACCACGGCATCCTAGATTACATGGTCGTTACTTCCACAGAATTTTGGGATGGTTTACCCAACGATATTCGTAATCAGTTAGAAACCATTTTACGTGAAGTCACCGTTTCTCGTAACGCCCAGTCTTTTGCTGTAAACGAAGCGAATAAACAATCTATTCTAGACACTGGCAAGACCATCCACACCTTAACAGACAAGCAACGCGCCCAATGGAAAGCCGCCATGCTGCCTGTATGGGATCAGTTCAAGGATGACGTAGGCCAGGATAATATTGACGCGGCGCAAGCCATTAACGCTCAGTACTAAACTGCTAGCAAGCCTTTAAAAACAGGGCTCTAATATTTAAGAGCTCTGTTTTTTCATCTAATGGTGACTTTATGAATGCTCAACCGTTACTCAAAATTACCGTCGGTGACCGTATTGAGCGCAACTTTATTGCCCTCTTGTTAGGGCTCATGACCATGATCACCTTTACCAACGTGATTATTCGCAAACTGCAAGAAATGGACTTTTGGCGCAGTGATTGGTTCGCCCCATGGGCAGAGCCACTGTCAACTTTTGGATTACAGTCCTTAGAGACCACCGTATTTCTTTTCGCCTGGATGGGCATTGTGGGCACCGCCTACATGGTTCGAATCAAGGCCCAATTAGGGGTCGACGTAGGCCTAAATTATATGTCCCCAGGTTGGCGTAAGGCCGCAGCATTATTCGCCGTAGCGGCTTGCCTGCTGTACACCTTGTTACTTATTAAAGGCAGCTGGGACTACTGGGCACCATTTGCCAACTTGCCCCCAACCGAAGGCCGCATTATTCCTGAAGGTTTTAAGGCTCGCTACTTAAGCCAAGGGTATTATGAAGTGAACGACATCGTCATGCCCGCATGGGCACAGTTTTTAGGCGATTGGTTCAATGAGGGCGAAGAATACGAAAAAATACCCCGTTTTATTCCTTATTTTGCTCTTCCATTGGGCATGATCATGCTTTTTTGGCGCTACCTACGGGTTGCGAAAGACATCGTTCAAAACAAAGCCAATATGATTATTGCCAGCCATGAAGCCGAAGACCTAGTCGACCAGGCCTCCGCAAAAGCAGATAAGGATTAACCCATGGAAGCCCTGTATTTATTTATCTTAGTTATTTTATTGCTGCTCGTGGGCGTGCCTATTGCGGTGTCCCTAGGGTTAAGCTCCATCTTGTTTTTACTGGCTTACTCCGACAGTTCCTTAGCCTCCGTTGCTCAAACATTATTTTCTGCCTTCGAAGGCCATTACACTCTGCTAGCTATTCCATTTTTTATTTTAGCGTCTAGTTTTATGTCCACCGGCGGCGTAGCCAAACGTATTATTCGATTTTCTATTGCCTGTGTGGGGCATTTTCATGGTGGCTTAGCCATTGCGGGTGTATTTGCCTGCATGATGTTTGCCGCATTGTCGGGCTCTTCGCCAGCCACTGTAGTTGCCATTGGTTCCATCGTCATCGCGGCCATGCGCAAAGTTGGCTACAGCAAAGATTTTGCAGCCGGAGTGATTTGTAACGCGGGTACGTTAGGTATATTAATACCACCTTCTATCGTGATGGTGGTGTATGCGGCTGCAACAGATGTATCCGTAGGCAGGATGTTCTTGGCAGGCGTGATTCCAGGCTTGCTAGCGGGCACTATGCTGATGATAAGCATCTATTTTTATGCGCGCTTTAAAGGCATGCCAAAGGGAGAATGGGCCGGCTGGAGAGAAGTATTTAGCGCAGCCCGTGCAGCGAGCTGGGGCCTGTTTTTAGTGGTTATTATTTTGGGTGGCATTTATGGCGGCTACTTTACGCCCACAGAAGCTGCAGCCGTAGCATCTGTTTATGCTTTTATTGTATCGGTGTTTATTTATCGAGATATGGGCCCCTTAAAAACAATCGAAGGCAGGCCTCCTTTAACCTTGAGAAAAAATCCTCAAACCCTTATCACCGCATGGTTTCATACTGACACCCGTGAGACCTTATATGATGCTGGCCGTCTGTCCATTACTTTGTTGTTTATCATTGCCAATGCGTTAATCCTTAAACACGTGCTAACGGATGAGCAAATTCCTCAAACCATTGCTACGGCAATGTTAGCCGCAGGCCTTGGCCCTATTATGTTCTTGGTGATGGTGAATGTAATTCTTTTGATTGGTGGCCAGTTTATGGAGCCGTCCGGTCTTATTGTTATTGTGGCGCCACTGGTATTCCCTATCGCCATAGAGTTAGGCATTGATCCCATTCACTTAGGTATCATCATGGTGGTAAATATGGAAATTGGCATGATTACACCACCCGTAGGCCTCAACTTATTTGTGACTTCTGGGGTGGCGGGTATGTCGGTGATGCGGGTGGTGAGAGCCGCTACGCCGTGGCTGGCGATTTTGTTTGTATTCCTAATACTGGTCACTTACATCCCGGCCTTATCCACCTTCTTACCAATCTACTTTATGGGCCCAGAAGTAATCATCCAGTAGTGAGAACTGATATGGAAACTCCAAGGCTGTAAAACCCGTGACGACCTACTTTAATGATGGGTGGGCAGCTTTACCGATTGTGTTTCTGCCCTGCGCGCAAGCCACCAAGCCATCAGCACTCCAGTAGAAGCCAGTAAAACAATAATGGTAGCGAGGGCGTTAATTTTAGGGCTTAAGCCTAAGCGTACACTCGAATAAACCACCATGGGCAGGGTAGTAGAGCCTGGGCCAGAGACAAAGCTAGCGATCACAAGGTCGTCTAAAGACAAGGTGAATGCCAGCAGCCAGCCAGACATTAATGCGGGCGCGATAATAGGCAAAGTGATTAAGAAAAACACTTTCCATGGAGGGGCTCCTAAATCCCTAGCGGCCTCTTCTAAAGAGGCGTCCATCTCTCTTAACCGTGAACTCACAACCACGGCGACAAAGGCCGTACAAAAGGTCACATGGGCTATCCAAATGGTGAGCATACCCCTGCCTGCGGGCCACCCTAATGTTTGTGCCATTGCTACAAACAACAGTAGTAAAGACAGGCCGGTAATGACTTCGGGCATTACCAAAGGTGCGGTAATCATGCTGGTAAATGCTACTTTACCTTTAAACTGGCCCATTCGTACCATAATGATAGATGCCATAGTGCCTAAAACCACCGCCGCAGATGCAGCCAGAAAAGCAATTTTAAAGCTCATCCACGCCGCACCTAACATTTGAGAATCTTGCAATAATTCGCCGTACCATTTTGTAGAGAAGCCGGCCCACACGGTCACTAATTTGGACTCATTAAAGGAAAAGACAATAAGGATTAAAATCGGCAGGTAAAGGAAAATAAAACCTAATGTTAGGAATACTTTGCCGAAACTAGATACTTTATTACCCATCGTTGGCTCCTAGCTCTCTAGTTCGCGTGCTTGGTAGCGGTGGAATAAGGTGATGGGCAGCAGCAATAACAGCAGCATCACAATAGCCACAGCAGAGGCCACTGGCCAGTCTCTATTGTTAAAGAACTCTTGCCACAATACCTTACCAATCATTAAGGTTTCTGCACCACCCAACATGTCTGGAATAACAAACTCTCCCACTGCTGGAATAAAAACCAACATTGAACCGGCAATCATACCGGCTTTTGACAGGGGTAAGGTGATGGTCATAAACACTTTCCATGGGGCGGCGCCTAGATCTGCAGCGGCCTCGAGTAACGACTTATCTAGCTTCATTAAATTGGTGTACAAGGGCAGCACCATAAACGGCAAATAGGCATAAACAATACCGATATACACCGCAAATTCAGTATTTAACATGGCAATAGGCTGATCAATAATACCGAGCCACATTAGCAAATTATTAATCAATCCGTTATTTTTTAGGATGCCAACCCAAGCATAAATACGGATAAGGAAGGAGGTCCACGAGGGCAATATCACCAACATGAGCAAGGCATTACGCGTCGCCGGGCGGGCCCGTGCAATGGTGTACGCAATGGGGTAAGCCACGATAAGGCAAATGACAGTGGCGATCGCCGCAATACGAATGGAGCTTAGGTAAGCACGCACATATAAATCATCGGTAAACAGATAGAAATAATTGCCTATATTAAGGTTCACGGTGAGCTGTTGGTCCGCCCAAGACAATAGCTCTGTATAAGGTGGTATGGCATATGCCATTTCTGAAAAACTTATTTTAAACACAATAACAAAGGGCACTAAAAAGAACAGCGTTAGCCACAAGTAAGGTACGCTGATGACACTGCGTTGCCCCCAACTCATTGGTACAGCACCACGGCACTGGTATTAGACCAATGCAAATACACGGGGTCTTGCCAGGTTACTTTTTGCTCATGGCGATCATTGTTGGTGCCCATTGCCATCACTCGTTTGCCACTGGCAAGCTTTACGTAATACACCGAGTGGCCACCTAGGTAAGCGATGTCTTCTACCACACCCGTTAGCCAGTTATCTGTAACATTGGGCTGGGTTCGGCTCATGGCGATTTTTTCTGGCCTTATGGCAACACCCACTTGGGCGCCTAACGGTGCGTTTATGCCCGCCTCAACCTGAATGGGTGCGGTTAGGTCTGTAGAGCTTAGACGACTGTAATCGGGGTTAAGCTCTGTGAGTGTTGCATCAAATATATTAACTGAGCCAATAAACTCTGCAGTATGGCGGCTATTGGGAAATTCATAAATTTCACTGGGAGTGCCCACCTGCATGATTTCCCCTTCATGCATTACACTAATACGATCTGCCATGGTCATGGCTTCTTCTTGGTCGTGGGTCACCATGACACACGTAACGCCCACCGCTTCAATAATGTCCACGACTTCTAGCTGCATTTGGCTACGTAGTTTTTTGTCTAAGGCACCCATAGGCTCATCGAGCAATAATACTTTAGGTTGTTTGGCTAAGCTGCGTGCTAGGGCTACGCGCTGGCGCTGGCCGCCGGATAACTGATCGGGCTTACGTTGGGCGAAGTCTTGCATGCGCACAAGGCCCAATAACTCGGAGACTTTGTCGTCAATTTCTTTGTTGATGTATCTCTTTTCTTGTTTTAGACCAAAAGCTACATTTTGTGCCACGGTCATGTGAGGAAAGAGGGCGTAAGACTGAAACATCATATTCACTGGCCGCTTATGGGGCGGAATTTGAGAAATGTCTTCGCCATCTATAAATATGGCGCCTGCCGACGGGTTTTCAAAACCCGCCAACATGCGAAGAAGTGTTGTTTTGCCACAACCAGAGCCCCCTAATAGGGCAAATATTTCGCCCTTATTAATGCTTAAGCTCACTTCTTTAACGGCAGCTACGCCACTAAATAGTTTGCTTACTTGGCGAATTTCCAACATCGCTTGGTTGCTCTGTGCCATGTCACCTCCTTTATAAACGAACCTTAATTGGCGCTACGGATATCAGTCCAAACACGGTTCATGGCACGGGTGACCTTAGGAGGAAGAATTTCAAAGGTAAACAAGTTTGCCTTAGCTTCTTCAGACGGGTAGATACCAGGGTGAGCTAGAATCTCTTCGTCAATTAAACCAGACGCAGTGGCGTTTGGATTGGCATACCATACATAGTCTGTCACCGCGGCTATCACTTCTGGACGCAAGATGTAATCTAAGAATTTATGGGCATTCTCCACGTTAGCGGCATCGGCAGGAATAGCCAACATATCAAACCACAACGGCGCGCCTTCCTTAGGAATTACATATTCAACGGATACGCCGTTATCGGCATCTGCAGCACGATCGCCTGCCATCAAAATATCGCCCGACCAACCCACAGCGAAGCAAATATCTCCATTGGCTAAATCATTAATATAATTAGAAGAATGGAACTTAGTAATGTGCGGACGAATGGCTCCCATTAAGTCTTTAACAGGGCCTTTGTAATCGGCAATATTGTTACTGTTTGGATCTAACTGTAAGTAGTTCAAAACCACTGGTAAAATTTCATCGGAAGCATCTAGCAGGTTCACGCCACAAGCGGCTAGCTTAGAAATATTCTCTTCTTTAAACAGCATATCCCATGAATCTACAGGGGCGTCATCGCCCAATACCGCAGCCACCATGTCAGGGTTGTAGCCCATGCCTGTGGTGCCCCACATGTAAGGAATGGCGTGTGCGTTGTTTGGGTCTACGCTGGTTAAGCGGCCCATGAGTTCGCTATCTAAATGGTTGTAATTGGTTAACTTAGACTTATCGAGAGGCTGAAATACTCCAGCCATAATCTGGCGACCAAGGAAAGACGAGCTAGGCACTACTAAGTCGTAACCGGAGTTGCCCGCTAACAATTTAGCTTCTAATACGTCGTTGCTATCAAACACGTCATACACCACCTTAATGCCCGTTTCGGCTTCAAAGTTGGCAATAGTGTCTTCGGCAATATAGTCGGACCAGTTGTAAATATGCAACACCTCTTCAGCTTGCGCAGAACCTGCTAAAAGGCCTGTGGCCAAGGCCAATGAGGTGAGTGACATGGTTAGTTTTTGCGATTTTTTAAGCATTATAAAAGACTCCGTTATTGTTTTAGTTTAGTCGTTGCTACAAGGCTAACCCTTTACTTGGGCTAGGGTTTGGTCGAGGGACTTCTTGGTCTTTTCCACCAGTTCATCAATTTCCGCTTTGCTAATAATCAAAGGCGGACACATAATCATACTATCGCCTACGGCACGCATCACCAAGCCATTGGCTAAGGCATAATCACGGCAAATACCACCCACACCGGCTTCTTTAGGATAGTTGGTGTGGGTCTCTTTGTCTTGCACTAGTTCTATAGCGGCCATCAGCCCTATGCCACGAACCTGGCCTACCAAAGGATGATCCAATAATTCGGCTAGCCTTTGCTGTAAATAAGGGCCGGTGTCGTACTTTACCTTTTCCACCAACCCTTCATTTTCAATAATGCTAACGTTGGCCGAAGCCACGGCTGCAGCCACAGGGTGTCCGGAATAGGTATAACCATGGGCAAACTCACCACCATCAATCACTACCTTGGCCACTCGCTCGCTAATCAGTACGCCGCCAATAGGCATATAACCAGAGGACAAACCCTTAGCGATTGGTATTAAATCGGCCTCAATGCCAAGCGTTTCACAGGCAAACCAATTGCCTGTTCGGCCAAAGCCGGTGATCACTTCATCGGCAATGAGCAACAAATCGTATTTTTTACAAATACGCTGAATTTCTGGCCAATAGGTGGCAGGTGGCACAATCACTGCGCCGGCGCCTTGAACGGGTTCACCAATAAAGGCGCCTACGTTTTCCGCACCTAACTCCAAAATCTTGGTTTCTAAGGCTTGCGCTGCTCGTAGACCCAGCTGATCTTCAGTTTCACCGGCTAAAGCTTCGTGGTACCAATGGGGCTGCATAATGTGCTCAATGCCCTCGATGATACCCCCTTGTTCATGCATGCCTTTCATTCCACCTAGGCTCATAGAGGCCATGGTGCTGCCGTGATACGCGTTGTGGCGTGAAATGATAGTTCGTTTAGTGGGCTGGCCTTTCACTTGCCAGTAATGGCGAACCATGCGGATGTTAGTATCATTGGATTCTGAACCAGAGCCCGTGAAAAATACGTGGCTAATATTATCTGGTGCTAGCTTTTTAAGCTGAGCCGCCAATTTAATCACAGGCGGGTGGGCCGTACCAAAAAAACTATTATAGTAAGGTAGTTCTCGCATTTGTTTGGCCGCTACATCGGCTAATTCATCACGCCCATAACCTACATTTACACACCAAAGGCCGGCCATGCCATCTAGCACCTTGCCGCCTTCTGAATCATAAATATAACAGCCATCTGCACCCGTAATAATCCGTGTGCCTTTTTCATGCATTGCTTTTGAATCGGTAAACGGATGCATGTAGCTCTGTTTGTCGAGTTGTTGCAGTGCTTTTGTGTCGTGTTGTTTTGCGTTCATTTGTTGAGTTTCCTATTACACACTTAATAGCAGGTATTCACGTTCCCAAGAACTAATGACCTGCATAAAATTATCGTTTTCTTTTTCTTTCACGGCCAAGTAAGCTTTTACAAATCGGTCGCCAAAAATTTCTCGTAGAGGTTCACATCGATCCAGCTGAATTAAGGCTTCTGTTAAACTACGGGGCAATTCTCTGGTGCCTTTATCATAGGCGCTGCCTTCTACAGGGGCGCTAGGTTCTAGTTGTTCTTGCATGCCTAAATAGCCACAAGCCAAGGTTGCTGCCATCGCCAAATAAGGGTTCGCGTCGGCGCCACCCACTCGATTTTCCACACGAATGTTGGGGCCTGAAGTTTCCGGCACGCGCAACCCCACGGTGCGGTTATCAAAACCCCAATGCATATTCACCGGTGCAGATTCGTCCTTTAGAAAGCGGCGATATGAGTTAACGTTGGGCGCAAACAAAGCAGTCACTGCTTTGGTGTATTTTTGTAAACCACCAATATAGTGCTTTAGGGAGTCACTAATGCCGCCGTCCTTGCCTACAAAAATATTGGTGCCATTTGCATCTAATATGCTTTGATGAATATGCATGGAGCTGCCCGCTTGGTTTTGTAACGGCTTAGCCATAAACGTAGCGGATAAATTGTGCTGAAAGGCTGCTTCACGCAGGGTGCGTTTAAATAAGAACACTTGGTCTGCAAGAGAGAGGGCCTCGCCATGACGGAAGTTAACTTCCATCTGGCCTAGCCCTTCTTCATGGATCAAGGTTTCCACATCAATATTTTGCGCTTCGCAATAATCGTACACGTCTTCAAACAAAGGGTCGAATTCATTCACCGCGTCAATGCTATAAGACTGGCGCCCCGTTTCAGCACGCCCTGTTCGGCCTATGGGTGCTTCTAGGGGAGAATCTGGGTTGATGCTCTTTTGGGTGAGGTAAAACTCCGCCTCTGGTGCAACAATTGGGGTAAGGCCCATGTCGGCATAGAGCTTCAGCACTTTGCGCAATATGGTGCGCGGGGCTAAGTCGACCAACTCACCATTGATGTCATAACAGTCATGAATAATTTGGGCAGTAGGCTCCAGGGCCCACGGCAAAAGGTGTGCCGCGTTAGGGTCTGGTTTAAGATACATGTCAATTTCTGCAGCATCAATCATGCTGTAGTCGTCTAAATAGTCCCCCGTAACCGTGGATACCAACACGCCTTCTGGCAAACGAATGCCGGCGTCATCACAAAACTTTGAAGCGGGCATTATTTTGCCCCTCGCGATGCCTGTGAGGTCACTGATAACACACTCAATCTCGGTGATTTTGTGTTCTTGTAGCCATTTTTGTAGGCCATTAAAATTGGTCATAACTTACCCTAGCAAGTGTGTTCTTGCTGACGTTTATTACATGCGCTAGCAAAAGCTGAAAAAATTGATTGATAAAAAGCATCTTCATGTACATTGTATTCTGGATGCCATTGTACGCCCAGATTAAAAGCACTGCCTTGTGGATAAGTAATGGCTTCTATTAGCCCGTCCGACGCTACTGCTTCAACCTGCAAACCCTCACCCAAACGATGAATACCTTGCCCATGTAGGGAGTTCACCCAGGCCGTTGTTTGGCCTGAAATCTGCTGCAATATGCCACTGGCCATTATTTGCACTTCGTGGCTGTGCCCGTATTGTACTTCTATGGGGTCTGCCTTATTTTCCCGATGATCATTAAACTCTGGCAGCTCTTGTACGTGCTGATGTAGCGAACCGCCGTAAGCCACGTTCATCTCTTGGAACCCCCTACAAATCCCCAGTAAAGGCATGCCCCGTTTAATCGCCGCTGGGATAATGGCCAACGCCACCGCATCCCTAGCACTGTCGTGGATTGTTCCTTCACGGCTTCTCGCAGCATAATGGTGTGGTTCTACGTTACTATAACCCCCAGGCAGCAAAACCCCATGCACGTGACCAAGCAAGGCTTCAATATCAATATCTACGCCGCCACCCGCATCAACCATGGCGGGAATTAACACTGGCACAGCCCCCATGCCATTAATCACAGCACGGGCATATTTTTCGCTAACTCGGTGATATGGATGCAGGCCATCCTGATTCACTTCACAAAGCACACCAATGAGCGGTTTGGGCATAACATTAACGTCAAAATAAAGGTTAATTAAGTTTTCGACAATAGCATAAAGGGCTTTTTAAGCACAAGCAAAGCGTAAATTATTATGAACACCTTCGCTTAACCCACGCTTTCTTCGAATTATGACTTTAACTGATTGTTTTATAAGTAATATGTAGTATAACAACAGGATGAACAGCAGCACTTCTAGGTCAAGATGACTGAATTTAATCATATTATTTCAAACATATTGTTCTCTAAGCTTGTCTATTGGTGCCTTTCTGCTACCATCGCTACTAGACCTAATAAAGAGAGCCCTACCATGCCCCATGCCATCGCCTGTAGCAGCGAAGCCGAAACATTTCTTGCGGCTCACCCAGATCTTGTGAGTGTGGATTTATTACTTCCAGATCAGCATGGAGTATTGCGAGGAAAACGCATTCCAGCCCAAGAATTGCTCAAAGTCTACCAGCAAGGCATTTATTTACCAGGATCCGTATTTGCCCTCGACATTAACGGCAATACCGTTGAAAGCACCGGCATAGGCTTTGATACCGGCGATTGTGACCAGCCATGCAGGGCTGTACCTAACACCTTAACCATAGTGCCATGGCAACAAAAACCCATGGCTCAATGTTTAATCACTATGGAGCAAGAGCCTGGGCAGCCTTACTTTGCTAACCCACGTCATGTATTGGACCAAATCTGTGATAGGTATCAAGCAAAAGGCCTAACGCCCATGGTGGCCGTTGAGCTGGAGTTTTATGTTACGGACATCATGCGCCTTGAAAGCGGCCAATTGCAGCCTCCCATCGCACCCTACACCGGGCTTAGAGAAGCCGATACCCAAGTTTATGCGGTGGATAACTTGGATGATTATAGCGCACTACTGGACGACATAATGCTGGCCGCTCAGGCGCAAGATATCCCCGCTTCTACGGCCGTAGCCGAGTATGCCCCGGGGCAATTTGAAATAAACCTAAAGCATGTTGCCAACCCTCTATTAGCGTGTGATCAAGCCATTCTCCTTAAGCGAATTATCAAAAGTGTCAGCCGTAAGCATGGCTATAGCGCCACCTTTATGGCTAAGCCATATGCAGACCAAGCCGGCAGTGGCATGCACATTCATATGAGCTTGCTCGACGCACTGGGGGTCAACGTATTTGCTTGTGACGCCCAGCAGCAACCTAATGTGATGTTGGGACAGGCCTTGGGTGGCCTGCAAAGCACCATGGCAGAAACCATGGCATTAATGTGCCCTAAAGTGAATTCTTTTCGCCGTTTTGCGCCCGATTTTTTTGTTGCCATGGCGCCAACTTGGGGCGTGGACAACCGTACCGTGGCCCTGCGCATCCCCAATGGCGACGCAGCGGCAACACGCATTGAGCACAGGGTGGCCGGGGCCGACGCCAACCCCTATTTAGCTATGTCTGCTCTCCTCGCGGGGGCTCTATTGGGCATCGATAACAACCTAGCGCCGGGGCCTAAAACCACCGGCAATGCTGCGCAAAAAGCAGACCCCAGTTTGCCCCTAAATTGGGTGGATGCATACGCTCTATTAAAGCAGAGCGACTTTGCGGCTCGCTCTTTCGGGGCTGACTTTTTACATGTCTACATAGAAGTTCAACAACAAGAATATACAGCATTTAATAACCATGTGAGCAGCCTAGAAATAGATTGGTACCAACGCACACTTTAATCGCAGGATATTTATGAACCTCTCACACACCGATTCGTACTACGCCGCCAGCGCTAATCAAACCATTCAATGTGAAGCCTTATTGGGCGCCCATGTGGCTGACGTCTGCGTGGTGGGCGCCGGCATTACTGGCTTAAGCGCCGCACTTAACTTAGCCGAACGCGGCTATAGTGTCACGGTGTTAGAGTCTAATGTAGTGGGCTGGGGGGCGTCGGGGCGTAGCGGCGGCCAAATGATTTTTGGTTTTGGTTGTGATATGCCAGTGATTGAAAAGTGTGCCGGCAAAACTGCTGCCAAAACCATGTGGGATATGTCGATAGAAGCCATCGATATCTTACGAA